>JAYUAV010000334.1:0-2596 GCA_043741175.1 Verrucomicrobiota bacterium | reverse complement strand
TTGGATTACGACATCGCCGCCGCGCAGAAGAAGATTCTCGCCGCAGGATTGCCTGAGCGGCTGGCGGAGCGACTCGCATACGGCAGATAAGAGTTTGCGGCTGGCGTTGTCGAAAGCTCAGGCGGTCTAGGCTGATCACACAACGAACGAAAGGGACTCCACGCATGTCAACTCACACCATCCGGCTGCACCGCGTCCTCCGCGCTACGCCAGAAAGAATCTACCGCGCATTCATTGATGCGGACGCGCTCGTCAAATGGCTTCCGCCAAACGGATTCACAGCCAAGAGCACTCACATGGATGCCAAGGTCGGAGGCTCATTCAAGATGGCCTTCACGAATTTCACTTCCGGCAAAAGCCATTCCTTCGGCGGCGAGTATCTCGAACTGACACCTCACGAACGCATCCGATACACAGACCGATTCGATGATCCCAACCTGCCCGGCGTGATCCAGGTGACCATCACCTTGAAGAAAGTTTCAGTCGGCACGGAATTGGACATCGTGCAGGAAGGCATTCCCGCCGTCATCCCGGCGGAAGCCTGTTATCTAGGCTGGCAGGAATCTCTCATCCTTCTTGCGAAGCTCGTCGAGGTTGAGATTCCAGATTGAAAATCCTCATCCTCAAACCCAGCTCGCTTGGCGATGTCATCCACGCCATGCCCGTGCTGCGGTTGTTGAAGCGTCACCATCCTCACAGCCAAATCTTCTGGTGGATTGATTCCAGCCTCGCGCCGTTGCTGAAAGGCGATCCCGACCTCACAGGCATCATCCACTTTGAACGCAAGCGCTGGGGCAAACCGCGCCACTGGCCGGAGATGCTCCGCGCCATCGCAGAACTCCGCGCGCACAAGTTCGATCTCGTCATTGATCTGCAATGCCTCGCGCGCACCGGCATCTTCGCGTGGCTCGCCAACGGCAAACTTCTCGCCGGACTCGACGAACCCCGCGAAGGCGCGAACGGCTTCTACGACATCATCGTCCGCCGCCCGTCCTATCACACACACGCCGTGGATTGGTATCTCTCCGTGCTGCCGCCGCTCGGTGTGAAGGTGGAACACGATTTCAACTGGCTGCCGGAACGGAACGCCGTAGCCGCCAGCGTGAAAGCGAAGTGGAATCTCACAGGCGCGCGTTGGATCGCCATGCAACCGGGTGCGCGTTGGATGAACAAACGCTGGCCTGTGACGCACTTCGCAGAACTCGTGAAGCGGGCCGCTGCCGAGATGCCTGATGCGCGCTTCGCCATCTTCGGCGGCAAGGACGATGCGGCGTTGGGCGAAGAAATACTCCGCGCTGCACCGGAGCGGTGTTTGAATCTCGCGGGAAAAACGTCGTTGCCGGAGATGATCGAACTCCTACGCTTGTGCGATCTATTGGTGACAAACGACACCGGGCCGATGCACGTCGCCGTGGCACTCGGCAAACCAGTCATCGGCATCTTCGGCCCGACAGAGCCGCGCCGCACCGGGCCGTACGGCCAGCTTGCGAACTCGCTTCGTGTTCCGCTCCCCTGCTCGCCTTGCATGAAGTCTGACTGTGCGTGGCACAACCGGATGGAATGTCTCACCGCCATCACGCCTGAAATTGTTTTGTCGCGAGTGCGGTCTTTGATCGCGCGATGATCTGGAATTGCGTGAACACTTCGGACTGACGCCTTTACCACTGGCTCACTCCAAACCGATGACTTGCCGGGCTTGTTTCACGACGCAATGTCAGCGCAATGTGATTGGACCATTGGCAACAACAATGCAACTTGGCGGAGATTTTCCGGAGGGAAATGGAGCGAGCGAAGGGATTCGAACCCTCGACGTTCACCTTGGCAAGGTGATGCTCTACCAACTGAGCTACGCTCGCGTCCTTGAAGAGCGGGGTCAGGTTACGAAACAACACACGGATTGCAAGTTCTGTTTTCCGCTGAAAATCCCACGTTCCGCAATTGACCTCTCGGGCGGTTATTTTCCCCTTTGATGCGCGGGCGGTTTGGTTAGACTGAGGACATGTCCGAGATTGCCAAATTTGTGAACAACGGTGCCGCCAGCATCACGCCGGGCGTTGCCGAAAATGTGTTGCGCCAGTTGCCGCAGTGGAAACTGGAGTTCACGCAGATCAACGCGCCGCTGTTTCCGCATCTGGTGGATCAACTGGAATTTGTGGCCGACGCCGTGGAGGATTCGCTCGAAGGTGCTTACAAGGAACTGCCTTACTCTGCGTTGTCGCAGGCGTTGTTCGCGCTGATCTACGCGCACAAAAAAGGCGGTATCATTCCGGACACGGTTTTGAGTCTCGGTTACGCGGACAACTCAAGCGTCGTGCGCGCGGTGTTGATTCAGAACGAACGCGCCTTCGCCATTTACGCAGGGACTCAAGGCGTGAACTGGCAGAAGATCACGAGTCAGCCGTGACGCAGTCTAAAGTCTGAAGTCTCAGGTCTAAAGTCGCGGAGACTCTCGGATGCGTAGGCTGCTAGGATCAAGTGTTGCCGTCACATCTCCACACTTGCCGGGTTATTGGAGCAGTGCGGGCAAGGTTGATTTGCAAAACCCATCGCGCCGAATCTCGTCCCCAACGCGGGCATCATGATCGCCGCAGAAAAC
>JAYUAV010000333.1:0-7163 GCA_043741175.1 Verrucomicrobiota bacterium | reverse complement strand
CCGCGCAACCGCGTCTCGTGCGCCGTCATGGTATAAAGCTGCTCGACGAGCGCGGGATCAAACGTCGCGCCAAGACCGATGGGCTGGGAAAAGCTCGTGCCGTCCTTCGCCGCGTGTCCGTGCAAACATTCCTCGTGAAAAATCACCGGGATGCCGAGGCGCGATTCTTCGATGAAAAATTTCTGGATGGCATTGGTTAACTCCGCCATGCCGCGCGCGGTCTTGCCGTTGGCGGGCGTGGCCGGGTTGCTGCCCGCATCGCTGGGACGACCAACCTGACCCATGCCGTGACCTTTCTTGAACGCGGCTTTGGCTTTGGCGAGATCGAAGTTGCCGTCCACATCCACAAGCTTCGTGGCTTTTTCCTGCCAGACGCCAACCATCTGCGCGGCCTTTTCGTCGAGCGACATGCGCTTGAGCAAATCTTTGACGCGAACCTCGGCGGAGAGCGCGGGGTTTTTGTAAGGGGGCAATTTCAGGGCGGGGCGTTTCGAAGCGGCAGTTTTCTTCATGCGAGAGGATTCGTCTTTTAATGGATTCAGTTCGCGTCAGTGTGAAAATGGAAATGTCCGAATTCAATATCAAACTCATGCGAGAACTGATGACACGAGGCAACTGACGGAAATTCAACTGCGGTAGGAGGGCGAGGCCGCGGTTGTCGCGCAGGAGCTATCTTTCCCCCAAAGGCGTTGCGCCGCTGTACGCGGCGCGAATCCTCGCGGCGCGACGATTCCCACATCGGGTTGCGTCAGCCCGTGTTTCGTCTTGCCAAGACTCTGGTGCGTTTTCACACTCTGTCATGGCAGCTCAAGCGCGAAATCTCGATTCACAATTCTACCAGTCGGCTGACACTTTTTTCCCTGCACACCGCAACATCGGTCTCACGTTCGATGATCTCACGCTGGCCACGCTTTACTCCGACATCCTGCCGCGAGATACGCAACTCGATACGCAACTTGCAGAAAGTTTGCGCCTGAATATCCCCATCGTTTCGGCGGACATGGACACCGTGACTGAATCCCGCATGGCGACGGCGATGGCGTTGAACGGTGGTCTGGGGTTGATCCACTACAACATGCCGGAGCGGCAACAGCTCTCCGAAGTCAGCCGTGTGAAATATCATGTACCGGGAATGATCGCTGATCCCATCAAGGTCGCGCCGGATCAACTTGTCGGCGATGTGGTGAAGATGGTTGATGAGCGGAAGTTTGGTTTCAGCACGTTCCCGGTGGTGGACGATAAAGGGAAACTCGTCGGCCTGCTTTCCGGCCATGTCGTCAAACCGCGTTATGCGAAACGCAAGATCGTGGAAGCGATGACGCCGCGCGAACAGGTTCACACGATCAACAAGAAGGAGCTTGGCAAAAATCCTATCGCGCGTGCGGACAAGTTTTTTACCGAACGCCCCGGCATCCATAAATTGCTGGTGGTAGATGACGCGGACAATCTGCACGGGCTGTTCACGATGAACGACGTGGAGCGCATCACGCAGGAAAAGACGGCGCAGTTCCGTCCGGCGCGTGACGCACAATTCCGCTTGGTCTGCGGTGCGGCAGTGAGTGCTACGCGGAATGCATTCGGCGAATTAGATCGCGAACGAATCCTTGCTCATGTAGGCGCATTGGTGGAGCGCGGCATAGACGCAGTTGCGGTTTCGACTGCGCACGGACACAGCAAGGGCGTGGGCGATACGGTGAAGTTGCTGCGCTCAGAGTTTCCTGATTTGGCCATCATCGCGGGCAATGTGACGACGGGTGCGGGTGTGGAATATCTCGCGGACTGCGGCGCGAATACGATCAAGATCGGGCAGGGGCCGGGTTCGATCTGCACGACGCGCATCGTGGCGGGTGTGGGCATTCCGCAGATGACCGCGCTCTACATCTGTTCGCGCATGGCGGCGAAGAAGGGTGTGACGATCCTTGCCGACGGCGGCATCACCAAGAGCGGCGACATCGTGAAGGCGTTGACGCTGTCGAACGCGGTGATCTGCGGCGGGATGTTAGCCGGGTGTAGCGAGGCACCGGGCGATGTGATGGAGATTGGCGGGAAGATTTACAAACAGTATCGCGGCATGGGTAGCTTGGCGGCGATGCGTTCGGGTTCAGCGGCGCGTTACGGTCACGACAAAAATCCGACGCTCAAGGTCGCAGCGGAAGGCATTGAGGCGTTGAAGGAAGTCGTCGGCTCGGTAGATCGCGTGTTGGGACAACTCGTCGGCGGCATCCAATCCGGCATGGGTTATCTCGGTGCGGCGAATCTTGAGCAGCTACGTGCAAAGGCGCGATTCATCCGAGTGAGCAGCGCAGGTATGAAGGAAGCCGCCCCGCATGACGTGGTGGAATTGAAGACGGGGCATTAATCGGAGTGCGACTAGTTCCCGCCAACAGCGTGGGAAAACAAATTAACATCAAGAACACATGAAAGACTTCGTTGCGATCATTGCGGTTTTCCTGCCTGTTGCCGCTTGTGTTCTCATGGGCTGGCGGTTTTGCAGGCAAGACAAAAGTAGTTGGCAGCTTGCAGCATGCTTCGCAGCACTCATCATTGCTACGTCCATCGTTCTTCTTGCGGCATCAGAAAGAATATCCTTTGTGCGTTATGGGGAAGCAGTCGTTCAGGTTAACGAGAAGCTTGAGGAAACTAAGAAGCTGACGGAACAAAATAGGCGCATTGCTCGACTCACTGCTGAACTTGTATTTCATGCTACTGACGGACTGATAGCTTCAGAATCTTACAATCCACAACCGGTAAATGACCGGTTGGTCGCTTTATTGAAAGAAGCCGGGTTTTCCAGCCAGCAAATCGAGAAGTTTCTCACGCACACAAACCAAATGATTCTCAAAATTGAATAATCACGCATGGCAACTTGTAACAAGTGCGGTGAGGAGATTGAATTCTATCATAATGGTTTCAATGCTGTTCCAATCCATGTTTCGGGCAGTTGCACTGCATCCAATAGTTCTCATGGCTACGGTGGCGGCTGGCGCTGGGTGGAGCGGGAAGCTGAAACAGGCCAACGATTCATCTTTGGTTGGGTCGAATATCCAAGCTATGTAAATCCCAACGCTACGTGCCCCCGCTGCGGCAAAAGCGTTTATTTCTACCAGTCGCCTTTTGGTGGACGAGTTTACTTCAATAACTTGGGGCCACCTTGGCCAAAGCATGGACCGTCACCTTGGCAGTGTCCTGATAAACGCGTTCCACTTGAAGAACCCCAAGTAAGTTCTCAAACAACGGAAATCTCGCCGAACACAACTGTTCCTGAATGGCGAAAAAATGGCTGGAATCCGTTCTTGCTGACAAAAGTGGAGTCAACTGGCGGTGGAATCGTAATAAATGGAAGCAAGCTGTTAGAGAATTCAGAGACAATCGAACACCAACTCATCCAAACAGAAATCCAAGACACTTTCCATGAATCGCATGGCGATCTCGTGCTTTCTTATTCCATGGCAATGAATTCAAATCGGTTGATTTCCGTTTTGACTGAGAACGTCGTTTTCATTCGCTTCGTGTCCGAGGCGATCTGTGAGCTTTCGACAATCTCAGTGAACCAGGAGAACGAGGTGATTCAGTTTGAGTTTCGGATGATGGCTGTTTGAATTCAACAGAGTTACGGAACCCGATTGAAGAACGTTGACGTAATCAACCTCCTCACGCTTCCGGCGTGAAACCCATCACGATGTCGAACTTCGCGGCGAGTTCGCCTGCCTTGGAATTTTTCATGGGAGCAAATGGCACGATCACAGACTCCCGTGCTTTGGCATCGCGAATTCCTTGGATCACCATGTCACGATCATTCTGCGGATCGCCTTTGATGTAGCATTGCGTGGTGAACTTGTCGCGTCCCTTGAACTTGACGGCGAAATGGATGTGCGGTGTGCGCCCCGGATACGCCACGGGTTTGATGGTGCGGAAAAGATATTCGCCGGTTGAACCCGTGAGGAATCTTCCAAAGCCTTGGAAGTTCGCATCGCGCTTGGCGGCATTGTCGCTGTTGCCGTGCAGATAAACTCCTTTGGCATCGCATTGCCAGATTTCCACAGTGGCATTGCGAATCGGATTGCCCTTCGCGTCGAGGATGCGTCCGCTCAACCACGTCACCTCGCCGACGGCAGGCGTGAGTGAGTCGTTGAGGATGATGAGATCGTTGTCAGTGTCGAGGGGAAGGTGGTCAGGATAGAACGGCCCTTCGGTCTGGCTGGGTGTGCGGATGAGTTCCTCAGCGAATGCGCCGGGCGCAGCGAACAATGCAGAGGCCAGAGTCAGTCGAGTGATAAAGCGGCGGCGATCTTCACGATGCGAAAAGGCGGCGGTGGATTTCATGCAGCGACTTTGCGCGAAACTGTTTTTGCTGGCGAGATTTTTTATTCGCTCTCTTTACGGGTAGGAAACATCCACGGCGCGATAGTAGCGTTGGAGGTTTGTTGATCCCGGCTCGTTGGTGATCACTGAGATGGAAGACGTGGCCAGATGATTCGAGACGAACGTGGTCCAATTCGTTTCGGCCAAAGCGTTCTTAAATTGGAATTCATAAACGCGTCCGGCGTTGACGGTGCAATACAACTGAACAAGTCCGGTGGCAGCGCGCGTGATGTTGAAGAACGTTGGCGCACCAACGATGATCAACATTCCATTAGTGATCGTGACGGTGTAATTGGGCAGCTTGTTGTCCGGGTCTATGAGCGTCGGGACGATGTCATAGCTGCCGACAGGGCTTTCGATGGTGGCAGGCGTGTTGAAACTTGCGGAAATATCATCGCTGGAGATTACCCCGGTCAGATTGCCTGTGAATGCAGGATTGTCCCGGCCCACCATGCGATTCGTGGAGTATGTCTCGACGGAAATCGGCGTTGTTGAAATCACGAGCGTGTTCGTCGCTGTGCCTTGATGGTTCGTGTTGCTGATCGTCCCGATGACTTGGTAGCTGCTGGCGTTCGTTGGTGAGGGCGAACTGCCGTTGTAAGTGAGGTTGACCAACAGGCCGGATGGAATGGTGGAGGCCGTCGCACTGCGCGCTGCGCCGTTGTACATCTGAATCAAATTGCCGAGCGTTATCGGAGCGTTGGACTTCGCGATGACGAACGTGTTGGTTGCAGCACCTGTGTAATTCGCATTGCTGATTGTTCCAATGACCTGATAGCTCCCTGCGTTGACAGGCGAAGCTGCGATTCCGTTGTATCTGAAGAGGACGGTCAGGCCGGGAGGAGTAGTGGAAGCCGTCGCCGCGTGGGCGGCGAGGTCATACGCATGGCTCAAGTTGCTCAACGTCACTGGAGCATTGGATTTCGTGATGGTGAGGATTCCGAGATTGGTGATGACGATGTAATTGCCGAGCCGGTTGCTCGGATCACTGAACACTGGAGTGATGGGATACGTGCCAACCGGACTGTTGAAGTTGGCGGTCGTCGTGTAGGTGGCCGTAATGTTGTCGCCGCCGATGACTCCGGAGACGGTACCAGTGAGCGATGGATTGGTTTGGAGATAGCCTTTGGTTTTGGTGTCAGGTGTCACCGTCAAAACCGGACCATTTGAAAGCGTGATGAAAATTTTTTGCGTGGCGGTGGAAACGAGTGCATCGAAGAAGATGTTTGTCGTGCCGCCGGAACTGCGGATGGTGTAAGGCTTCGGGTAGCCGTTGACCTGCACGCCTGAAACCGGCGGCAGGTTGGTGACTGCTATCTGGAAGGTAACGGTGTCGTTGGAGTCAAAGGCGGTTTCAAAACTGCGAAGCGGCGACGCGGGAATCGCAAGCCGCCGGCAATCAAAACTGATTTGGCTGGCGGTCTGCACGTAGTTGGACAAGATCGTGCGATCCCGTTGCAGGATGTATCGGGTCACATCGCCGCCTGTTCCCACCCAGATGTCCTTGCCCACAGCGTAAGCCACTGCTCCGTCATCATTGTTCTGGCTGTGGAATACCAGATTTGCCCATTTACCTTGTGAGATGGCTGCATCCACCACTGTCTTCAGGTCTGCGGGCGGAGCAGGCGGGTGTTCGTGCGAGTTGTAGCTCTTCACATTCATGAAATCTTTTGGGGTGGTGTCTTCCAGTTCGTTGATGTTGTAACCGCGTGAAACGAGAAAATAATCCGACGCCCAGACTTTTTCGCGGATGGTGTTTGCACCGCACGGCCAGGCGAACGAAGTCAGACGGTTTTGAGTTTGTGGTGTTGAGGCGAGGATGTTGGCGAGATTGGTCTCCAGTTGAATTCGACGGCTCGGACCATCCAGAAGAGTGCAGGGATGGTTTTCAGTGTGCGAGCCAATCTCCATGCCTGTGTAGTAATACGCGGTGAAGGTGGGTGATTGATATCCTGGACCCATCAACGCATAAGTGCCCGCGAATCCGTTCGTATTTAGTTGCGTGAACATGACACCATCGGAGTCGTCAATCCAAACACTCAGCGCGCTTTTCTTACCGCCTTTCCATGTGGCGATGGTGGCGCGGTTGCTCGCATTGACAATCAATGTAACGGGTAGTGTCGTGATGTTTGTAACCGCTCCCGATGCGGTGAAACTCAAGACCGCCTGATAGACACCGCTGGTCAATCCCGACGTGCTTACTGAAACATCGCAGTAACCCGGTACGCCGCCATTTGTGGAGTTGACGGAGAGCCATGATGCATTCTTTGTTGCGCTCCAAGTGAAGCCATCCGGGCCATTGTGATAAATGTTCACGCGTTGCACGTTGGTGTTGGACTGACCGGCCACGGAGTTGAAGGCCAATGCCAACGGCTGAAGGTAGAGAGTCGAGACAATTGGTGTTCCGCTTGTAACGATGCGTAGCTGCCGCAACTCGGCGTTTACAGTACCGCCATACAACCCACCTACCCAAATACACAAACGCGGGGCAATGAGTTCCTGCCCTATTTTTCCGGTGAAAATCCAGTTTGTTCCGTCGAGCGAGTAGTAAGAGCTGATGTCACCGTAGATCACATCTCGATCCAAGCGGAGGCTGATGTTGCTTCCCGAAACTGCATATTGCGTAAAACCATTAAAGGATCCGTTGACTTCGTTGTTCAACGACACTGCCGGGTGATAGGTGCGCGCTACTTCAACGTAATTATCGTCATCCTGATAGAGTGCCATGTTGATCTGCTGATAAGCCGCCACCGGCGCGAAAATCAAGTCCAGCTCCACTCTCGTCCAGTTGGTGGGTAAGG
>JAYUAV010000332.1:0-3078 GCA_043741175.1 Verrucomicrobiota bacterium | reverse complement strand
GAAGGGTGTGTTCAAATGAAACCGGTGACTCCTGCAATTCGCATGGTGAAGCGGCATAAATGCCGCGCTCCGGCCGCAGTTCTCCTGCATAGGTTCGGTTTAGTCACACCCGCGCAATCCTATTTTGCTGCGCCGCCCGTCTTCAGTTCAAACTTCGGATTCAATTCCAACGCAAAATCCTTGAACCGCACCTCGGTCGGGCCGCCAGAATGAACCTGCAATCCGGTGATTCCGCGCTGCGCTACTTTGGAATCGTCGAGGTCAGTGCAAAGCTGACCGTTGATGGCCGTGCGAATCTTGCTGCCGACGGCGAGGATTTCATACGTGTTCCAATCGTTCGTCTTTACGAATGCATCGCAAGGTTTGTCGGAAAGCAAGGCGCGGCCATTCTCCTCGTAGAGTTTGCCCCACCAACCCGCGCCCGCGTCCGCTTGGCAACCCTTCATCTCGTACGCCTCAAACGGTTCGCTGCGGAATTGCACGCCACTGTTGGCATTGTTCGGCGTGAGCTTCATCTGGAAGACGAGCCGGAAATCTTCGAGGACGAACTCGCTTTTCAGAAACTCGTTGTGCTTGAGGCCGGTCTTGGATGAGCCAACGATTTCGCCATTCTCGACGCGCCAGACATCCAGGTTGCCATTCCAGTTCGCCAAATCTTTTCCGTTGAAGAACATCGCTACCGTTTCAAGGGTGGCGATCATGGGGACTTGAGTTGGTTGCCGCAGATAAACAATCAAGTCGCGCAACTCTTGTTCACTTAAAGGCGTGAGCAATCCCTCGGGCATCATGGAGAGCTTGCTCTGGTGCATCGTCGTGATTTCATCGCGGGGAATCGTGAGCGTTTCGTTGGCGGTGACCACGGTCACCGCGTGCTCGGTCTGTTCCTTCATGACACCGGTGATGGAGCGGTCATCCTTGGTATCAATGTTCCAGCCGAGATAATCGTTCGGGATGACAGCGTTCGGGTCCACCATGTTTTCGAGGATGTAATCCAGATCGCCACGATTCGAGCCGGTGAGGTCAGGGCCGACACGACCGCCAGTGCCGAACAACGTGTGACATTGCTGACAGTTCTTCGCGAACACGGCCCGCCCGCGCGACGCATCACCGGGGAACGCCCCGCCTGCGCGGTAAATCTCTTTGAAACGATTGATCTCGGCTTTCTTGTCCGCGCTGCTATCGCGCGTCGTGCCCCAGACTTTTTGCAGCGATGCATCCACTTCGGGATTCTTGAGATTGCGAAGTTGCTGGATGAGGTCGGCAGTCAGGTCTGCTTTGGGAATCTGCATCGATTCCACCGCTGCGAGCAAGTGGCGGGCGAAGGCAGGACGTGAGGCCAACGCATTTTGGGCGTCGCGTTTGTGCGCTTCTGACAGCGTGGCGTAAATTGGCAGGATGGCATCGGGTGTTTGGGCGTCATCGTAATCGCCGAGACCGCGCAGTGCCGAGCAGCGCAAATCAGGATCGCTCAGCAGTTGGCGAAGCAACGGAGGCAACTCGGCATCTTTGATGGCCATCAACGAATCAAACGCCATCTTGCGCGCGACGACAGCGGCGGATTTGTCCATCAAGGTCTGTCGCGTCGCGGTAAGCGCGGTGGCACTGCCGAAGGTGAGAGACAACGATTGTAACAGCGCGCGAATTTCCGGGTTGGCGTTGGTGGCGAGTGCGGTTTCAACGGCTGACCAGTTTCTGGGCAGGGTGGCGCGACGCTGGCCTTTCAACGCGGCGCTCAGACCATTCAAAATATCCAGCCGCCGTTTGTCATCCGTGACACGAAGCAACGACTTCGTGATGGCAGCAAACGCTTCTGGCGTGTTCAACGCCGCCGTGCGTCGCGTCATGAAATTCAAGATGTTCGGCAGTTTGGCGGCTTCGGCGAGTTTGAGGGCGCGCTCGATATCTTGGGTCGGCAACGGCTCGGCCGCATACCAAACCATGAGCGGGAGGTTATGGTCGTTAGCGTCTTCAGCGCGTTGCGACAACGCTTCGAGAACTTTCCATCGGTCTTTAATCGGCAAGCGTTGCATCGCCGATGCGAGATAGAGGCGGACGACGGGAGAAGGATCATTTGCTCGCGCGACGAATTCTTTCAACAGTGTCTCGGAACCTTCTTTGTCTTCGCACGAGAGTTGCACAGACCAAGCGCGGACATATTCATTCGCGCGCATCAAGCCGTAACGGCCCACTTCCTGCAACCGACCAGTCACATGCAAAGTCCAAAGCCATCTCAGCTTTTTGTCTGGATCATATCCCTCTGGTTCGGGCGGAAGTTTCTTAAACACCTTTTCGCGGATCGCGGGATAATTGAGAGCACGTTCCTGCAAGATTCGTCGTGTATGCCGCGAGGCCCAATCGTTTCGTTCGACTGAGATTTGAATTAGTTCCTCGTCTGATTTTATCCGCAAATCCATCTTCTCAAACTTTGTTTCGCCATAACTAATCTTAAAAATCCTCCCGTTGCTCCGGTCGTGTTGGTTGGCGTCGTTGGAGTGGCATTGGTTCTTGTCATACCAATCTATGAGGTAAACCGCGCCATCCGGGCCTTCTTGAAAGTTCACGATCTGCGACCAGCGATCATTGAAGTTGATGGGATTCTGCGCATGGCGACCGACGAAGCCTGACCCGCGTCGCTCCAATACATCCATGTTCAGGCACGCGCCGTGGATGTTGTTCATGAAAACCTTGCCGCGATATTCGGCGGGCCAGTTGTCGCCTTGATAAATCATCAGGCCAGCGTGCGCGTGGCCGCCACCGAGGTTCGCGCTGCCCTCGCGATCCGCTTGATTCCATTGATTGCCTGCCCAGTGCAGATGGTCGGCGATGGTCTTGATGTCGTCGTAGGTGTGCGGATTGAAATGCGAGCCGGCCTGACGTTGGTAACGCGCGCCTTGAATGATGTGGAACAGATGCGGGATCACGCAGGCCTCGGCAATGAGTTGCCCGTGTTCGTCGAAATCAATGCCCCACGGATTGCTCGTGCCTTCGGCGAAAACCTCGAAGATGTGTTTGGTGGGATGATAACGCCAGACACCGGCGTTGATGCGCGTGCGTTCGCTGTCGGGTGCGCCGGGTTTG
>JAYUAV010000331.1:0-7104 GCA_043741175.1 Verrucomicrobiota bacterium | reverse complement strand
ACTGCGAACCCGCGAGCGGCAAAGAGGATTGATTGCCCGACATGCCGGTGAGTCGCTGTCCTTGGCGCACGGAATCGGGGAGCTGTTCGCCGTTACGCTGGTTGAGCAGCGGCTTATAATCGAACGTCTCCATCTGCGACGGCCCGCCCGCCATGAAGAGATAGATGACGCGCTTGGCCTTGGGTGGAAAATGGAACTGGCCGTTGAGGATGCCGAGGTCCGGAGTCGCGGAGAATGTGGAGGCCAGCGCGTGGCCGGGATTCATCAGGTTGGCGAGCGCGATGCCGCCGAGTCCCATGCCGAAGCGATTCAGGAAACCGCGCCGGGAAAGTCCTGCGGCGGGGAGTGGGCCGGTGCAAATTTGGTTCATAAATAAACGGAGCGCCGAGCATTGCTCAGCACGAACAGATTGTTCTGCGCCCTAGCCGAGCAATGCTCGGCGCTCCTATGACAAATCGTATTCATCGTTGCACCACAAATTCGTCGAAGTTCATGATCGCGCTGACCACAGTCGTCATGGCGGCAAAGTCGGCGGGTGGCAGGGTTTTGTCCCACTTGGATTCGCCGGTGTTCAGCAATTTCATCGCGCCGTCGGTGTCGAACTTGAAATTCTCTCGCTGCTCCTTATAAAGCTGCGCAAGAATCTTCGCTTCGGTTTTGTCCGGCTTACGACCGGTCAAAGCTCGGAACGCTTCGCGATTGCGCGCGGATTCGTTTTTTGGGAATTGCTTCAACAATTTCTCTCCCAGCACGCGCGACGCCTCGATGAATTGCGGATCATTCAGCAGCACGAGCGATTGCAACGGCGTGGCGGTGGTGTCGCGCTTGGCGGTGCAGACTTCGCGCGACATCGCATCGAAGGTCAGCATGGACGGTGGCGGTGCGGTGCGTTTCCAGAACGTGTAGAGGCTGCGGCGATAAAGTTTGTCGCCGGTCTCTTGCGTGTAGGATTTGCCGGTGGCTTCCCAAAGTCCGGCGGGCTGGTACGGCTTCACGCTCGGCCCGCCGATTTTGCGATTGAGCAGACCGCTCGCGGCAAGTGCGCTATCGCGAATGTGCTCGGCAGGCAGACGAATCTTCGGCGCGCGCGTGAGCAGGCGATTTTCCGGGTCGCGCTCGACGATGGCGCGTTTGGTCTGCGCGGATTGTTGGAATGTCTCCGAACTGACGATGAGCCGGTGCAGTGCTTTCGCATCCCAGCCGTTGTCCATGAACCAGCCCGCGAGCCAGTCGAGCAACTCAGGATGCGTCGGAAGTTTTCCCTGCGAGCCGAAATCTTCCTGCGTCGCCACGAGACCGCGCCCAAAGTGAATGCGCCAGATGCGATTCACCACGACGCGCGCCGTGAGCGGATTTTTCCGATCAATCATCCAACGCGCGAGGCCGAGACGATTGCGCGGTTGATCTTTCGGGAACGGCAACAACCAATCCGGCGTGTCGCGCGGGACGACTTCGCCGGGCGCATCGTAAGCGCCGCGCTTGAGCAGATGGGTCACGCGCGGTTGGGGTAATTCCTCCATGACCATGATTTCAGGAATGTCGTACACGAGCTTGTTCTCGTCCTCACGAAGCTGTTTCAACTCGGCGAGCGCGTCTTGATACGGCTCGTCATGGCGGGCGATGAAGTAATTGAACAACGCTTGATTGGTAGCAAGCGTCGAGAAGCGTGCGTTCGTGAGCGCAGCAGTGAGAAGACTTCCCGCCCCGCCAGACGCCAGCGCGATTTCAGCCGGTGTGAGCGCTACGTCAAATATCTGCAAGTCGTCAATCAATCCATTTTTGAAACCGCTGTCGCGGAAACGAGATGCGAGCGTGAGTGGGTTTTGCTTCGCATAACGATCCTTCCACGCATCGGCATAACTGATGTCTTTCGTGAGTTTGTCGCGCACGACTTCGGTTTCGAGCAGAACGCCATTGCGATAAAGCTGGATGCCCGACGCGCGACTCGAACCATCGTAGGTCACGGCGATGTGCGACCATTCATTCGTGGGCAAAGCTTGTTTCGCGCGAACAACAACGGCGTTGCCGGGCCAGAAATGGATGAGGCCGAACAACGGTTTGCCGTGATCGAGCGTGAGTTCAAAGCCGCGACTGCCCGCATCCGACCACGCTTTGGATTGATGGAGGATAACGGCGCGATCCTGCTTTTCCGTCGGCTTGAGCCAGAGGTTGAAAGAGAAAGTATCTGTGCGCAGAAAAGTTTTCACGCCTTTGAGGATCGCCTGATTGTCACCGCTAAACTTGAGCGCGGAGTTTGTAGCGGCAGGCATCTTGCCGCCCGGATTGGCGGCTGTTATTTCCGGGTCGGCAGAATTCTTCACACGCTCCTCATTGCGAAAACTTTTTCCGCCGGACTGGAAGCCCGACTCCACGGCAGGCAAGATGCCCGCCGTCACCAACACCGGCCCGTCCTCCAGCCTGGCCACGTTCGTGGACACACTGTCCGGCGTGGTGTTGCTGACGATGGTATCGAATGCGAAGTGCGCGATGGGTGCTGGCAACTTCACCTCCGCGCGCTTGAGCCATAATTCATATTGACCCTTCGCGCTGCGGGCTACTTTGGCCAACTGCGTTTCCGCGACCGCGATTTTTGTTTTCAATGCGACATGTTGTTTCTCCTTGTCTGCGGGCCAAAGCCATTGCGTCGGCGTTGGCGTGGCGGTGGTGAAGTGCGAATACAGTCCCGACTCGTCAATGTTGTTGAAGAACGCGAACATCGAAAAATAATCCCGCTGCCGGATGGGATCGAACTTGTGATCGTGGCAGCGCGCACATTCCATCGTCAGGCCGAGCATGGCGGTGCCGACGGTGTTGACGCGGTCGGCGGCGTACTCGGTGCGGAATTCTTCATCAATGCTCCCGCCTTCGTTCGTCTGACGATGCAGGCGATTAAATGCCGTGGCGATGCGTTGTTCGCGCGTGGCATTGGGCAACAGATCACCGGCGAGTTGCCACGTCAGAAACTTGTCGTAGGAAAGATTGCCATTGAACGCCTTGATGACCCAGTCGCGATACGGGGACACATCGCGCTCCATGTCGGCTTGATAACCGTAGGTGTCAGCGTAACGCGCGAGATCAAGCCAGTCCATCGCCATGCGTTCGCCGTATGCGGGCGAACTCAAATACTTCTCCGCCGCACGCTGGACGGCGTCAGGAGATTTGTCCGCGAACACCGCGTTCAACTCGGCGGGCGTGGGTGGAAGCCCGGTGAGATTGAAAGCGAGGCGACGCAGAATGGTTTCACGCGAGGCCGGTGGTGCGGACGCGAGTTTTTCCTTTTCCAAACGTGACCGGATGAAAGCATCAATAGGATTGAACGGTGCGGCACCACTCTTAAGTTTTGGAACTTCAACCGCCTGCACTGGCAACAGCGACCAATGCGGTTTGTAATCCGCACCCTCGCTAACCCAGCGTTTGAGCAATTCCTTTTCGGCAACCGTCAACGTGAGATGCGAGTCCGGCGGCGGCATCACATCATCCTCGCTCTCGGCAAAGATGCGGCGGATAAGTTCGCTGTGTTCGAGGTCGCCGGGTTTAACCACCGCCATCCCGTCTTCCAGTTCCTTCAACGCGCCATCGCGCTGATCAAGGCGGAGTTTAGCCTTGCGCGCGGCGGAGTCCGGCCCGTGACAACGAAAACAACGATCCGAAAGCAGCGGACGAATCTGGAAATTAAAATCAACCTTCGCCGCCTCCGCCGCAGACGCCGAGATTGTCATCGCGCCGAAACCAATCAACGCGAGTGATGAGATAATTATTCTGGCAACAGAACGCGGCGTCACATCGCCAGAATAGCAACGGCGCGCGGCGAGGAAAGTGGAATGATTCAGCGTGCGGCAATCCTTTGAATCCCCCAAAAGCCCACATGCTCATGTTGCGTCAGTGAGGTGTTCGCGTTGGTGAAATGCTTGAAGTGCGCCGCCGCCTCTACTAGAAAGCTCTCCGCTGTGAGTAATCTTGACCATCCCTTTCTCGTCCCGCCGCGCTGCGCTCCGTCGTTGGACGCGCAATTTCGCCCCGCGTCGCTCGCCATGTGCGCGTTTCGCGATCAAGTCCGGCGCGCAGGCAATCCCCAAGTAGTTCGCATCGCTCTGGAACAGACCGACGGCTCGGTGAGTCAGTTCACCACGGAAATCTTTTCCGAGTCGGCGAATCAACCCGAAGCGAACTACTATCACGTCGAGCGTATCGTGAAGTTCCTGCTGTGGTCGCGCGGCGGATGGCGGATTCATCTTGATGGCCCGGCGACTCTCGCCGCCAAACTCACGGCGCATTATCACGATGACGCTACAGGACGTTTCGATTCGGAGATCGTCTGCGAAAAGATGTTCGATCATCGCATTGAAATCATTAACACGCGCGACATTCCGCCGGAGCGCGCCTCGGCGAAACCGCTCGGTCGTCATCTCGAAGGCTGCCGCATCGGCTTCGATCTCGGCGGCAGTGATCGTAAAGCAGCAGCGGTGATTGATGGCAAAGTCGTGTTCAGCGAGGAGACGGAATGGAATCCTTATTTCCAGACCGATCCGCAGTATCACTTCGACGGCATCATGGAATCGCTGAAGAAAGCTGCGGCGCACCTGCCGCGCGTGGATGCCATCGGCGGGAGCGCGGCGGGAATCTACGTGAATAATCGCGTGAAGGTCGCATCGCTTTTTCGCGGCGTGCCTGCGGATGTTTTCAATCGTGAGGTGAAGGACATGTTTCTCAAAATCCAGAAGCATTGGAACTCCCCGTTTGAGGTCGTCAACGACGGCGAAGTCACCGCGCTCGCGGCCTCGATGTCGCTCGGCGTGAACTCTGTACTTGGCATCTCACTCGGCACGAGCACGGCGGGCGGTTGGGTGAATGGTGACGGCAATATCACTTCCTGGATCAATGAACTCGCTTTTGGTCCGGTGGATTACAACCCGTCCGCGCCCCGCGACGAGTGGTCGGGCGATCACGGCTGCGGCGTGCAGTATTTTTCTCAGCAATGCGTGGCGCGACTGCTCGCTCCGGCGGGGATTGATGCGCCCAAGGACATGCCGTTCCCCGAAAAACTCAAGCTCGTGCAATCGTTGATGAAGCAAGGCGACGAACGCGCGCGGAAAATTTATCAGACCATCGGCGTGTATCTCGGCTACGGCATCGCGCATTTCGCGAACTTCTATGATCTGCGACATGTCTTGATTCTCGGTCGCGTCACGTCGGGTGAGGGCGGTGATATGATTCTCGCTGGTGCGAAGGAGGTGTTGAAGCTGGACTTTCCCGAACTCGCGTCGCAGATCGCATTTCACATCCCGGACGAGAAGGACAAACGTCACGGGCAGGCGATTGCTGCTGCGAGTCTGCCGGACATCGGCAGGGGCTTTCGTTTTGGGAGGTTATGAGTTGAGGAGGGTGAGGCAACGGGTTGGGTGGGAGTGGAGGTGTTCTTGGATTTGGGCAGAGACTTGTCGGGATGGTGTTAGGCCAGCAGCGCGCTGCGGATCAGGGCGACGTTGGCCAGAAGAGTGGCGTTGCGGCTATGGGAACGATCCTCCCCCATCAGCGCGTTTAGCTTCCAATGATTGCACACTTCTACACCGCCTCAGTGTCCTTGGATCAACTCCAGCCAGCGTTCGGGGCGATGTTCCTTGGGCGGGGTGCTTGACAGGCAGTGCCTTTTGTTTTGAGTCTGCAACTTTTTGAACCAAAGCCCCTTTGCTGAGAACAGAGATTTTCCCATGCCATACTAGCCGCGTACGGCTTACGACTTCAAAACGAAAGACCCTGCGGACATCGGGTGAATGTCGTGTTGTCGCATGTCAAATTCCCTCTTGTAAGTCGGCTCGCGGCTGTTACTCTGTGCGCCGATTTTATGAAAGCAGACATTCATCCTAAGTACGCGGAAGCAGAAATCCGTTGCGCCTGCGGCAACGTGATCAAGACCCGCTCCACCAAGTCCACAGTCATCGTCGGCATTTGCAACTCCTGCCATCCGTTCTACACGGGCCAGCAGAAGTTCGTGGACACCGCGGGTCGCGTGGACAAGTTCCAACAACGCGCCGCCAAGACTGCTGCCGCTCAGGTCGCATTCGAAGCCACCAAGAAAAAGAAGAAGTAGCCTTCGCCTTTGTTTCCGCCCGCGCCACCGTATTTTCGGGGTGCGGGCGGTTTCTTTTTGGGCAAGTCCCACTCACAGTGACGGCGGATTTACGATTTGTGATTTACGATTTACGCGCCGCCTCGTATGCAAATCGTAAATCGTAAATCAAATATCATAAATTGACCGATGGATTTCCGTCCGCACATCGAAAAATTCCGCCGACGCTTTGTTGAGATTGAAGCCTCACTCAGCGAGCCGACGGTCTTTGACAATCCACAACGCGCGCAGGAACTTTCCAAAGAATACGCGCGGCTCAAGGAACTCGTAGCAGCGGGCGAAGGTTTCCTGAAAGCGCAGGCTGATCTCGCAGAGAACCGCGCATTGCTCCAGAGCGAGCTTCCCGATTCCGAGATGGGCATCATGGCGAAGGAAGAGATCGTGCGGCTCGAAGCGGCAGAGAAAAAATTCGCGCTGCAATTGCAGTTCGGCATCGTGCCGCCTGAACCCACCGACTCGCGCAATACCATCGTGGAAATCCGTGCGGGCGCGGGTGGTTCGGAATCCGCGCTGTTCGCCGCCGATCTTTACCGCATGTACACCCGTTACGCAGAAGCGCAGGGCTGGCAGGTGGAAACGATGGATTCGAGTTCATCCGATCTCGGCGGCTTCCGCGAAATCATTTTTCAGATCAACGGTCAGGACGTTTACAAGCGCCTCAAGTACGAGAGCGGCGTCCATCGCGTCCAACGTGTGCCCGCGACCGAAGCTCAAGGCCGTATCCACACCAGCACCGCCACCGTCGCTGTGTTGCCGGAAGCGGAAGAGGTGGATGTCGTAATCAAACCGGACGAGATCGAGGTGAATGTTTGCCGCGCCTCCGGCAAGGGCGGGCAGGGCGTGAACACCACGGACTCTGCCGTGCAGATCATCCACAAGCCCACGGGCATGATCGTGCGCTGCGCGGACGGACGTTCGCAGATCAAGAACCGCGCCCAAGCGATGGTGGTTTTGCGCACGCGTTTGTTGGAGCGCAA
>JAYUAV010000330.1:0-14032 GCA_043741175.1 Verrucomicrobiota bacterium | reverse complement strand
CCGTGGTGGAATTCCATCGCCCGCGCGATGGCGTGATTCATTAGTTTTCGCACCATGTCGCTTACCGCAGAAGATTTTGAAGGGTTCGACGCTGTGGCAGGTGGTCGCTATCTGAACAGCTTCGATTCGCGCACGAGGAAAAAGGGCGAGCAGTATTTTCGACAAGGCGCGGTCGAATCGCTGGAGTGTCACACTCCCGGCACTTGTTATGAAGCCATCGTCTTGGGGGGCGAATCCTATGAAGTGTTGTTGTCATACGACGAAGGCGATTGGTTTGGCGATTGCAGTTGTCCGATGGATTCAGACTGCAAGCACGCCTACGCCGCTTTCAAGCAACTTCTCGTGGAACACACCAATGCTTCGGTTCAAACATTGAGTGCCACGGCGGGAAAAGTTTCCTCCATTTCCAAACCACTTGGTCCTCCTGCGACTTTCGGCGAGATGGTCAAATCCAAGTTGGATCGCAAGCTGACGCGGGAGGAATCGAGCTATCTCAACAACGTCAGCCACCTGTTCCGCCAATCGCAGAGCGGCGGATTGTTCTACGTCTCCGCGCTCGAAGTGCTCGGCCTGCGGACTTCCAGTGGCTATTGGAATCGCCTGGAGATGTATCCCAGCCCGCCGCGCACGGAGCAGGAGTTCTGGAATTATCTCGCGCTCTACATCACGGAGCAGTTGAAGAAGACGATTCCGGATTTTCTCGAACCTTTCACAGACATGGAAGAGGCGCGCGAGAAGATGCGCAAGCATAAGCGCGGTTTGGACATTGAACGCTGGAAGCAAACCTTGTCGCAGCTGGGCGAACCCGTGGCTGAACGCGCTAAAACAGCGGAAGCCAGCATGCCGGTAGAGCTTCGTTTGAAGTTCGATTCCACGGAAGCTTGTTTCGAGTGGCGCGAAGCGAATGGCGAGTGGAAGGAGATAAAAGCGCGTCGTCATCAGAGCTTTGATACGTCTCACGCTTCGAGGCTTTCCCCGGAAGCAATGTTGTTGTGGCAGCCGTTCATCAACAAGTCTCTTGTGTCCTATTCCACTTCGATGAAATACAGCGACGAGTGGATGAAGACGCAGGCTTCGCGTTGGTTGCGCCAGCCGAATCTGCGTCCGCTGTTCGTGGGCGAGAACGGCGAGCCGCTCGTGTTCCACGACGAACCGCTCCGCTGGCAGATCGGGCAGCCGGAAGAAAAGGATGGCGATTATTCGTTCTCGCTGAAACGCGCCAATGGCGAGCCGTTGCCGGAGGTTTGGTTCGTCACTGAGACGAAACCCGTGCTGTATCTCACGCCGCTGGGCGTGTTCAATGGCCCGCCGTTCGAGGCGACTCTCATGTCGCTCGACAAACCGACGCTGATCCCGGCAAAAGCGTTTGAGTCGGCAGGCGGTCTGCGCTTGGCGGATCGGTTGCAAGTCGCACCGCCGCCGCGTCTCGCCGAGCGCGTTCAAACAATTAAACTTCTTCCGTGCATCGTGGCTGAAATCAAACAGCCGTATGCGGGCAATGATGCGGAGTATTGCTACGTGGATGTGATGGGCGCGTCGGAGGACGGAGCATTTGTCGAGCGCATGAATTTCAGCAGTTGGATGCCGACAGAAGAATCTCAATCAAGAATTGAGCCGCCCAAGAATGTGCTCAGGCGGATAGATCGTTCTGCTCTCGGCGGTTTGCTTGCGCTAGTGAACGAGTCTGGGCTTAGGTGGGAATATAACGCGCAACGTTGGGCGTTGAAGCTGACAAAGAAGTTCGCGGAGACGTTCGTCCCATTCCTCAAAGCGTTACCGCCGGGAACACGCATCGAACTGCGCGGCGAACTGGCGTCGTTCCAAAACGCCGAAGTCGCAGGCAAAATCCGGCTCGAAGCGAGCGAAGACGGGATGGATTGGTTCAACCTCCAGGTGATCGTGGACGTGAACGACGTGACGCTTACGAAGGCCGAGATCAAGTTGCTGCTCGATGCCAAAGGTAAGTGGGTGCGGCTCGATGATAAAGGCTGGCGCAAGCTGGAGTTCACGTTGAGCAAGGAAGAGGATGAAGAACTCGCGCGCCTCGGCCTCACGCCGCACGAACTGACGAGTGAACCGCAGCGGCTGCACGCGTTGCAACTCGCGGACAAAGCGTCTCGGAAATTTCTCCCGGCGGAAACTTGCGACCGCATCGAGCGTCGCGTCGCGGAGATTCAGACGCGCGTCACGCCGGAATTGCCAGCGGAGATCCGGGCCACACTGCGTCCGTATCAGCTCGAAGGCTTCCACTTCCTTGCCTATCTCAGCACGAATCGTTTCGGCGGTATTCTGGCCGATGACATGGGACTAGGTAAAACGGTGCAGACACTCGCGTGGCTTGCTTGGCTGCGGAATTCTTCTCTCAACTCTCAACCATCAACCATCAACCCGTCTTTGGTCGTCTGTCCCAAATCCGTGGCGGACAACTGGCGCGCGGAGGCGGAACACTTTTATCCCACGCTCAAAGTCCGCGTCTGGGGCGCAAGCGATCTCAAATCCTTCACCGGCATGTTGCACACGGCGGACTTGCATGTCCTGAATTACAGCCAGCTCCGGGTCGTGGGTGAGGATTTGATTCGCGAAAAGTTTCACGCTGTCATTCTTGATGAAGGTCAATACATCAAGAACCCATCGTCCCAGACGGCGATGGTGGCGAAATCCCTGCGCGCGGAACACCGATTGATTCTTTCCGGCACGCCGATTGAAAACCGGCTGCTCGATCTGTGGAGCTTGATGAGTTTCGCCATGCCCGGCGCGCTCGGCAGTCGCGCGGAGTTCGGGCGGATGTATGACGCGAAGGGTGATCCGTTCGCGCGCCAGCGTTTGTCCGCACGCGTGAGGCCGTTCCTGATCCGTCGCACCAAGGCGCAGGTCGCGCGCGATCTGCCGGATCGCATGGAGGAGGATTTGTTCTGCGAACTCGAAGGCGAACAGAAGACTCTTTACCGCGCCGAACTCAAGCGCGCTCAGGCGATGTTGCTCGGCGTGAAGACCGCCGCCGCGTTGAACAAGGAGAGGTTTAACTTCCTCACCTCGCTACTGCGACTGCGACAGATTTGTTGTCATCCGCGACTCGTGAAACCGGACTCGAAAGCCGCGAGCGCGAAGGTGGAGGCATTGATCGAAACGCTCGAACCGCTCATCGAGGAAGGCAACAAGGTGCTGGTGTTCTCGCAATTCGTCGGCTTGCTCGACATCCTGCGCGACGAAATCAAGGAGCGCGGCTGGAAGCAGTGGTATCTGGCGGGCGACACGGAGAATCGCGGCGATCTCGTGCGAGAATTTCAAGCGGCGGAAGGCGCGGGCGTGTTTTTGATTTCGCTCAAGGCGGGTGGGTTTGGGTTGAATCTCACCGCGTCGAGCTACGTGGTGTTGTTTGATCCGTGGTGGAACCCGGCGGTGGAGAATCAAGCCATTGACCGCACGCACCGCATTGGCCAGGCGCGCAAGGTCATCGCCTACCGGCTGCTCATCAAGGACAGCATCGAGGAAAAGATCCGCGCGCTGCAGAAACAGAAAAGCTCGCTCGCCAATGACGTGCTAGGCGAAGAGAAGTTTTCGCAAGGACTCAGCTTGGATGATCTCCAGTATCTGCTGGCGGGGTGATTCTAAAATGGGGCAAGTGAGGTCTTTCAAAACTTTGTAGGCGACGCGGTAACGAGTTGTTCCAGTGCAGCACCCCTTACGTCTTGCCCTACAGGTTTGAAAGGGCCTGTGGTGGTTGGAATTTTCCCGCATCAACAATTCCCCCGTCCCGTTCTTTTGCGGGGCAATTCCATTTAGGTGTTCGGGTTGAGAATCAGGCGGCAGACTTCGCTTTCATCAATTTCTGTTTTTTCATCACCAACAGCATCGCGATTCCCCCGAAAACACCAAAGCCTGCCATGGTCGGATACCAGATGCCCCAGCCGTATTTATCCAGCAGCCAGCCGATCGCCGGGAGCGCGAGAGCCGTGCCAAAGTATTGAAAGGAATCAATCACACCTGATGCGAAGCCAGCCATCTTGCGTCCGCCAATGTCCATGGGCGCCGCCGCGCCGACGAGCGAGTGGGTGGAATTCACGGTGAGCGAAATCAGGATGAGGAAGAGGCAGCCGAGGAATATGCCGCCGGGTGTCGGGCCAACGATGCCAGTGCTGATGATCCCAGCGGCGATGAGAATGACGATTGTTTGTCCGAAGTAGAGTCCCATCGCGACAGGCGAGCGGTGACCTTTGAAGAACTTGTCCGAGATGATTCCCGAAGCCAGCGAACCCGCCACGGCGACCAGCGGCATCAGATTCAGCGTCCAGAAAACTGCCGCCGGTTTTTTCGCCATGTCGAGGTGCAATTGCTCGACGAAATAGAGGATTGAAAGTTGGTCGGAACTGTTGCGTACCGCGCCGGTGCAGGCGTAAGCCAGCGCGTAATACCATACCAGCGGATGCTTGAAGATGGTGACGAAGGATTCCTTGATGGTTGCGCGTGTGGCAGTGTCGCCCTCGCTCAATTCGTCATGGATGAGTCCGGGATAGCCTGCTGCTTCCGGGGATTCCTTAGGAATAAACGCCACGAGTACGGCCATGACGGCGGTGAAGATGGGCGGGATGATGAACAGCCAGCGCCAAGGGAGTGGCTGAAGAAACCAGAGCTTGGTGAATTGGATCTGTTGATCCTCGGGTTTGGAAAAGTGCAAACTCCCCTCATGGTCGGCGAGCCACCAGACAAAAACCGCAAATCCGCCGAGCATGAGCGGCGCGAGGTTGTTGATCACAACCTGCCCCATCTGGATCATCAAACCAAAAATGCCGGCAAACGTCCCGCGCTCAGTGCGATTGAACCACGCAGCATTGATCTTGATCATGCCCGGCGCACCGAACGATTGAAAATATCCATTCATCAGCCAGATCAGCGCGAACGTGGAGAACGTGCCGACATACGAAGAGAAGCCGTAGATAAGATTGATCGTAATGGTGCCCACCGCGCCGATGAGCATCGCCGAGCGCCCGCCGATGCGATCAGTGAGCAGACCGTTGATCAACTGACCGAAGCCATACGCCACCGACCACCACGCGAGAATGCTGGTGATCTCGAATTTGTTAAAATGAAACTCCTCAACCATCCCCGGAGTGGCGAACCGGAAATTATATCGGCACATGTAGAAAGAGGCATACATGAGCCCGAGGATGACCCAGTTCAAACCGCGGCGTGCGCGGAAGCCCGGCGGGTAGTGATGGGTTGTCGGGGTTATGTCCGCTGGAGAGTTCATGTGGTTTTCAACGCGTCCGGTTCGATTAGATTGCGGCGACGATAGACGGACTGTTGCAGCACGGTCAAACAATCCTTCGCAATCTCACTCCAGACGCTTCGCGCGGATGTTGCGATATTCCACCTTCATCTTGAGACCGGGATGCACTTGCAAACCCAGCGGGGCGCCGCCGTTGTAACGAGCATCGGTGTATTGGCTGATCTGTTCGCCGTTGAGCGAGACGGTGAAGGTGTCGCCCCGGGCCTGGATGCGGAATTTATTCCAGTCGTCCTTCTTGAAAAGCTTCTCGAAACCTTTGGTGTGACCGGCGTCAGGATAACCGACCTTCGCGTTGATGGGATGTTTGGCGAGATAGAATGCGCCGGACATATCTCGCTTCAAACTGCGTGAGATGCCAAACTGCACCTGCATCTCCGGCTCGCGCAACATCACGCCGCTGTCAATCTCACCGCTCCAGCGCACTTCAAGTTCGAGCACGAAGTTGGTGTAAGACTGTTCCGTGTGGAGGACGTGGCCTTTGAGCTTCTCATCGTTCTCGCCCACCAGCACGCCATCCACCGTTTTCCAAAATGGATTGGGTTCAAGCACTTTCCATCCGGCGAGATTTGTACCGGTGAAGATGGGTTGGAGATCATCGGCTGCGTGGATATAGGTAATTGAGGTTGCGAGAAGTAATATTCCCGCTGCAATGGTGCGAATGGTTTTGAGGCTGGAGTTGGGGTTCATAGTTTTTAATCAGGTTCAATACAGACGCGTCACTCGTCCTTCCTGTTCATGGTTCGCGTGATGAGGCTTTCGCCAGACGAACGTCGCGTCCAGCGCAATAGCGCAATGAAGACAACCATGATCCCGATCAGCAGCGCGATGCCCGCCACGAGGATAGTCACCACGGGCAACGGGGCTTTTTGTTTCTCCACAGGCGCGGACGGCGTCGCGGTGGCTTGTTTAACAGGAGTTTGAGGCGTGAGTTCTGGCTTCGTTGCTGCGATCTCGTTCGTGTGACGAGTTGTTGGAGCAGACGCGATGGGCGGAACAATTGTCACGGTTTCCGCAGGCGCGGGTTCAACAGCAGGAACATTTGTGGCATAGACCGGAGTGTAGTCTGTCACGGCAGGCATCGGGGCTGGCGCGGATTTGGTTGCGATGGGTGTGGGCTTCGCGGCGACAGGCTCAGGCGTGCGACGCGCCTCCCTGGGATACTCCGGCAACTCCATCGGCCACGGCGGGAGACAAACACTAAAGCTCACGAACTTTCCCTGATACGCGCGAAGTATCGTGACGAACGGCATCTTCGCCTTCCGCTGCGCGTCGTCGTTCTTCAAATAATTCTGCGCGATGCTTTCATCGAACGGCGTGCCCTTGATCGGCTCACTGCCAGAACTGACGATGACCACGGTGATCTGTTCCGAGCGCGCGACGATGTTCGTGAGCGTTTCCCAGAAGACTGCCGGGCGCGCAGTCTTCTCGAAACGTTGTTGCTGGAGGAATTGCACCATCGTCACCGCCACGCGCTGACGTGTGGCTTTCATCCAGCGTTGAAGGGGGAATTGTCCGGTCTGCAACTCGTCGTTGAACGTCCACATCCCGACAGTATCGCCCGAACGCATGTTGCCGCCGAGTCCGCTGGAAAACATTTCACCGATGAGCTTCTGAACATTCTCCGTGCGTTTCTGCATAGCGGATGACGTTTCCACGATCACGAGAATACGATCTTCCGGTGTGTGGCCTTTTTCACCCGCCGTGTTGGTCGCCGTCTGCGCGCTTAGTGAACCGAGCGACAACACCCACGCCACAACGAGCAGGCTGCACCGGGAGAAGATTAATTTCATAGCTGGGTTCATCGGGCTTTGTTGAAACGGTTGCGTTCGGTTTTGTTGTGCTGCTTCACGTCTTCGGCCAAGTCTGCAAGCGCGCTTTTTACCATCAGGATAAAATTCTCGCACGACGCCACCGTGCCGTTCATCGCGATCACCGTATCACGCTCGGCGTTGTCATTCGTCACCGCCATCACTTCGCCGTAGGGCTGAAACCGATGCGCCGCGCGTTCGATCATATCATCCGCCGTCTGGCCCGCTTTGCTGAACAACACCTCGACGCTGGGCGTGGACTCATTCTTCGGAACACCGCTCGGTGCGCCGCTGCCGTCGAAGAAGATCGTGATCGGTGTGCCGCTTGAATCCTGATATTGCGTCAACACGGCGATCAATTCGTCACGCGCGTTGGCAGAATGACGCGCCTTGCCGCGAGCCAGCTCCGGCCAGTTGTGGAGCAGGCTGTAACCATCAACAAGGATTCGCACCAACGCCATGCCCGCATCGTAGTCAGTTGCGGCGGCGATTGGAAAATTATTTTCCGCCGCACGGTGGCTTCTCGCCGTAGTTGATGCTCATCGCGCCGCCGATGAAGTTATCAGTGCGAACGTTCACCAAGCCCAGCGTCCGCATCCGCGCCTCCACGCCACGCTGCGCCGGATAATCGCGAAGTGACGCGATGATGTAGGCATACGCACTGGGTTTGCCGCAGACGAGCAGCCCAAGCAGCGGCACAAGCAGTTTGAGGTAGGTGAAATAAATCCCACGCCACAACGCATTGTCAGGTTTGCCGAAATCCAAGACGATCAATCGCGCGCCGGGCTTTGCCACGCGCGCCATCTCATCCAGCCCCGCTTCCCAACTCGCCAGATTCCTCAGACCGAATCCGACGGTGACGGCGTCAAACGTCTCGGCGGCGAACGGAGTTTTTTGTGCGTCGCCTTGAACGAATTGAGGATTGGGAATTGAACACTGAGGGTTGCGCTGGTTCGCGACAGCGAGCATGGCGTCGCTGAAATCCAGCCCGGTCACCGTCGCGCCGGATTTGGCGAGAGCGAATGAGATGTCGCCCGTGCCGCAGCAAAGATCGAGAGCGCGATCTCCAGACTTCACCCCGGCTAGCGACACGACGCGACGTTTCCAGCGACGATGCGCGCCGAGACTTTGGATGTCGTTGATCAAGTCGTAGTGTGTCGCAATTGTGGCGAACAGCTTGTTCACCTGCGTGGCGCGTTGTTCACCCGGACTGTAGAATTCGTTTTCCATGTTGGACAAAGTCGTCCAAATACTGAGCAGAGGGCGGCTTGGATGCGATTAAAATTACGTCGCGACAGCAGTGAGTCGCGAGTGTTCGCGAAAGTTTGGGGAATTGATGAGTCTGGTTTGATTGCTGCTAATTCTATGTTGCTCCGGCCAAAGTTGGAGCGCGCATGACAACGAATAAAAAGAAAATCTTGGTGGTGGATGACGATCCAGTGGTCGTAAAGGCTTTTACGATCAAGCTCAAGGCGAGCAACTTCGAAGTGCTCACAGCCAATGAGGGGGCTGAAGCGGTCAATATCGTCCGCACGCATAAACCCGATGCGATCTTGTTGGATATCAATTTCCCCAGTGACTTCGGCAGCGTGTCGTGGGATGGCTTTCGCATCATGGATTGGCTTAAGCGAATTGATAAAGCGGCGAACATCCCGATCTTCATTATTTCTGGAGGCGACCGCTCAAAGTATGAAACCAAAGCTCGCGAACTGGGTGCGGTGGGGTTTTTCCACAAACCCATCATCCACAAAGATCTCATCGCTGAGTTGGAACGCGTCCTTAATCTCGCCCCAGTTGCCCTCGCCTAGTCTGTTTTCGCCATGACGTCACCCGATCAATCACTGGCCATGACGTCGCAGCAGATCGAAGAGTTGAACAAACAACTCTCGAACATGCGTCACGATATAAACAATCATCTCTCCCTGATGATGGCCGCAGTGGAACTCGTCCGCCGCAAACCCGAAGCCGCCGAACGCATGGCGACCATGCTTACCGAACAGCCTGCCAAGATCGGTGACTCCATGAAGAAGTTTTCCGCCGAGTTTGAAAAAGCGTTCGGTATCAAGCGGGGATAATCGTCCGACTGCTTTCGGCTTCCCGCTCCAGTTAGTTCTTCATCCCTGTAACCTGACTTCACCCACAGGCGTCCTATCATCCAACGAACCGGCAGGCAAAGTCGTTTGCCGACAACAAAAGACGCCTATGAAAACAATCATATCCACTCGCAACGGTTTATTCGTCCTCGCAGCCGCCGCATTGCTGCAACTCAATCCCTCGGTTCAAGCGCAGCCGAATCCCGACAACAAGGAACGTCCTCAAGAACGCCCGCGCCAGCCTTACGGTGAAGACCGCATGAACGAACGTCGCCAGCAAGGTGGTCAGCCCGGATTCCAGCCCGGCAACCAACAGGGCGGACCCGGAATGAATCTCATGGAGCGCATTCTCACCGACGATCAGCGCGATTCCATCCGCCAAGCCATGGAAGCCAATCGCGAAAAAAATCGCGAAGCCATGGAGAAAATCCGCGAGGCCCGCAAAGCTCTCAACAAGGCGGCGTTTGAAGCAGAGTTCAAAGAAGATGTCGTTCGCGCAAAAGCCCTCGAAGTCGCCAAGCTCGAAGCCGAGGTCACGGTCATGCGCCTCAAAGCATTGTCGGAAGTTCAACCTGCGCTCTCGCAAGAGCAGTTGGACAAGATCATGAACCCGCCACAGATGCAGCCACAACAGGGTGGTAATCCCGATGGCGAGAATCCACGCTCCGGCAATCGCCGCCCGAATCGTCCGCCATCCGCCCCTGGAGACGACATGGAAAAGCCCCAGCTCCCCAAACGCGAACGTCAGTAACATGGACGTCGCCGCGACAACAACGCCACCGCTTCAAGGAGCGGTGGCTTTTGGCTTTGTCGAAAAAACTCCGTCTGCCATAGTCACCGCAATGGAACGCACCGAAGCGGAATTGATTGCCGCCGCCGTCAATGGCGATCCCGCCAGCTTCGAGCCGTTGATCCAGAAATATTCCCCGCGCGTCTTCGCCACCGCGCGACGTTATGCCCGGCTCGAACGCGAAGTGGAGGACATCGTTCAGGAAATCTGGATCAAGGCGTTTCAAAAACTCGGCAGCTTTCGGGGGGATGCGCCGTTTGAACACTGGCTCATGCGCATGGCGGTCCGCACCTGCTACGATTTTCTGCGCGCCCACCAACGCAATCGCGAATCCGCTTTCTCCGAAATCTCCGACCCGGAGGATGATTGGTTGGAACGCTTCGCCGCCGCGCCTGAATCCGCCAGCGAACACGCCGATGCCGCCAAACAACTCATCGCCCGAATCCTCGAACAAATGTCGCCTGCTGGAAGACTCATCATCACGCTGCTGGAGATTGAAGATCGTTCGGTCAAAGAGATTGCCGCACTGACCGGCTGGTCAGTGCCGCTTGTCAAAGTCCGCGCCTTTCGCGCCCGTGGCGAGATGAAGAAGATTTTGGAGCGCATCACCCAGGACAAGTATTTGTAACCCCGAACCAGACACCGCCGTCTGAAACATTGCTGACGTATGAACACGGAAGAACTAAGAAAAAAACTGCTGGCCGCCGCCCGCGCCAATCCCCCGGGCGATCACGTCCCGCTGGCATTTGAGAAACGCGTCCTCGCGAATCTCGCCGCCAACCCCGCCGCAAACATCGCCGCGCTTTGGGCGCGCGCACTGTGGCGCGCGGCTGTCCCGTGCGTGGCGGTCACCGTGTTGCTCGGAGCGTTTTCATTCATGCCAACGAGTACGACCAACGCAACCAACGAAGAAGACCTTTCACAGACCTTCGAGCAAACATTGCTCGCGTCTTCGGATCAACAGGAGGAACTCTGGTGAACGCTTGGAAAATTATTTTAGCCACGCTCGTTATTTTTATCGCAGGCATCATCACCGGAGCGTCGCTGGTGAAGTTTGCCCAGAATCGCGGCGGGCGCATGAATCAGCGGCCTCAGCCTGAAATCGCCCAGCCCAACAATCCCGGTCGTCCTGAAAATCCGAATCGCCGGAACGATCCTGAATTGGGAAACCAACCCGGACAACAGCCGGGTCTGTTAAATCGCCAGTTCGTTGTGGGCCTTGATCGTCAACTCAAGCTCACGCGAGAACAGCGGGACAAGGTTGAGAAGCTCATGGTTGAAGGTCAGGAACGCATCCGGCAAATGCGGTCCAAACTTGAGCCGGAGATGCGTAAGGAGATGCACAGCGTCAACGAGCAGATCAAATCTCTTCTCACACCCGAACAGTGCGAGCAATTCGAGCGGATCATGAAACAACGTTTCCCGCTGCGCCCGGAACAACCGAACCAACCTGAGCGACGCTTTCGCGAGCCTCGTGGTGGTCAGAATGATTTGCGTGAACCACGCGGTGAACACCCACCTACCCACCCGCCAGAAGGTGGCGAACCTCCGCAGAATCCTTGAGACAAACTCTGCTTCTTTCGCAAGTCACTCCACTGGCAACTTCGCCTTCTGCCATGCTTTGATACCGCCATCGAGATGGCAGACTGAATTGAAACCAAGCTTGGAGAACGTCGGCAACGACTGCGTGCTGCGATTGCCGGAAGCGCAGTGAAGAACGTAGGTTTTATTTTTGTCGAGCGCGGCAAGAGTCTTCTCAAAATCTGCGGCGCGAAAATTGATGTTCGTCGCCCCGGCGATGTGTCCGGCGGCAAATTCCTCCGGCGTGCGGATGTCGAGCACCACCACTTTCTTTTCGGCGATCAGCTTCTGCGCCCGCTCGGCGTTGATGTGCGTGATGTTGGTTTCACCAGCGTTCGCGCAGGAGATGCAACACGCGGCGACGATGAACTGCAAGAGACGTTTCAATAAAGCGTTTGGGGTTTTCATAAGTTGGTTGTGTTTGGACGGCGCAGAACATTTTGATCAGCGGCTTCTCTTCTTCAACAATCTTACGCGCGCTTTCAGATTCTGACTTACTTTTTCCTTCAACTCCTTCAACGAACTTTTCGCCACGGCACGCTGCATCAGATACGCCGTGTGCGGAACAGGAGTCCGCGAAATATCCTGCGGCGTGGTGTTTTTTCCTTCCACGCCGGGCGCGAGGTCAATGCCCGCATTGCGGAACAGATGCTGCACAAACGCCGAGCAATAGACGGAGCGATCACGCGCCATCACATTTTCCGCCCCACGCAATTCAGGTCGCCGCAATGCGATCATTGTCCCAAGCAGTTCACGCAACGAATACTTTGTGCGATTCGCCACCATCTCCAAACCATCGGCGATGATCGCATTCGTTTGCGTGGCGGTTAAACTAAAGTCCAACACGGCGAGCGTGGTATAATTCTCCTCGTTGAAGTATTTGGTGATGCGATTTTCCTGAACGCCGAGCTGGATGTGTTTCTTGAGAAGCTGAAGGTCAGACTCGATAACCCAGTGATGTCCGTCGGTGCGGCGACCCTGAAACACAAACGCGTGCGACCACACGCCCCACCGGCGTTCGTCGTCCAGATGACGCTCCGCACGGCAGATCGCTTTGTCCACCAGCGTCACGCCGCCGGAGAGTCCGACGCAACCGGGCCTCGCATAGCGTTCAAGAAATTCTTGATTGGAAACCCCTTCAACGATCACAGGCGATGTGGCGGATGACATGCCGGATTGTTATTCAACGTGTGGAGTTGATTCAATTCAAACCGGACACGGATGACAATTTCACCGGCGGATTTAAGTGGTGCGCGCGAGAGGACTTGAACCTCTAAACCTTGCGGTACCAGATCCTAAGTCTGGCGTGTCTGCCAATTCCACCACGCGCGCAACCGCGAAAGTCTTACCCTGAATCCGGGAAAAAATAAACCGCTAATCTTCGCTTATTAAAAACCATCAGCGAAGATTAGTGCAGATCAGCGGTTAAAAATTCCCGCTCAGAAATCGAACTGGTCAATGTTCGCTTTGTTAAAGATGAACGGTTTGCCCAGCATGATGTTGTCGCCGACGATGTCGAACTCGCCGAGCGCGCCTGCTTTCACCTTCTTGTCGCCAGCTTTCAATTCGCCTTTGGCCAGCGCATTCGCGGAATAGACGGCGAGGTAGCCGAGGTCTTCCGTGTTCCAGAGAATCACGCTGTCGGTCACGCCGTCGTGGACGTAACGCTTATTCTCGTTCGGCAGACCGAGGCCGAGGACTTTCACCTTGCCGGTCTTGCCCGCTTGCTTCACCGCTTCCGCCGCACCGGGAACGCCGGGAGAACAGATCGCCATGATGCACTTGAGATTCGCGTTGGCGCTCAACAACGCTGTGGTTTCGCTCTGCGCCTTGTCCTTGAGATCATCGCAAGGGCGGAGCGCGATCATCTTCATGTTCGGATATTTGTCCGCGCGACGGGCTTCAATGTATTTCTGCCACTCGATCATGTTCGCCGCCGTGAGCGATGCTGTGATGATGGCGAACTCACCTTCATTGCCGCACAACCGCGCGGCTTCGTCCATCAACGCAAAACCGATGCCTTCCGGCGTGGCTTGATTCACAAAAAACTCGCGCGCATCTGGCAACGCATCGGCGTCATACGTGATGACCTTGATGCCTTTGGCCTTGGCCTTGCGCAAAGCGGTGGAGATGCCTTCGCGATTCTCGCAGGCCACCGCAATCGCGTCCACGCCGAGCGTGATCCAATTCTCGACGATCTCGTTCTGCTTCGCGGGATCGGGATCGGTCGGGCCGTTGAACACCAAGTCCACGCCAAGTTCCTTGGCCGCCTTGTCCGCGCCTTTCTTACACGAGATAAAGTAAGCATTGCCCTTGGACTTGGGCATGAGTCCGATGGTGATTTTTTTGCCGCCGCCGGAATTGTTTGAAGCGTTGCTGCTGGAGTCGGATTTACCGCAACCGCTTGCCAGAGCAACTCCGGCAACGAGTAGGATTGAAAGAATCTTGTTCATGTGATGATTGGTTTGGTGAC
>JAYUAV010000329.1:0-4566 GCA_043741175.1 Verrucomicrobiota bacterium | reverse complement strand
AGCGGAAACGGGTCAGTCCGGAGTATTTACACAACTCCAGAGAACATGCGATTAAAGACCGTACCAGCGACGGGTTTCCGGGAAAGGCTTTTTCGCGTGATTCGCGGTTTGAATTGCGGGTTTTAGGTTAAACCTTAAAATTGAACCATGCTGATTCGTCCACGAAAACTTTCTCCCGGTGACACGTTGGGAATCATCGCACCCGCCAGTGCGCCGCCTGATCCGAAGGCTGTGGATCGCGCGGTGGATGTGCTGAAACATCTCGGCTACCGCATCAAGCTCGCGCCCAATGTCCACAAGCGTCACGGTTTTCTCGCAGGAACGGATCGCGAGCGCGCGTCTGATCTGATGCGGATGTTCACGGACAAGAAGGTGGATGCGGTGCTGTGCGTGCGCGGTGGTTACGGTACGGCGCGGTTGTTGCCGATGCTGGATTACAAAGTCATCGCGGCGAATCCGAAAATCTTTGTGGGCTTCAGCGACATCACGTCGTTGCACTGCGCGTTTCTGACGAAGGCGAAGCTGGTTTCATTTCACGGACCGATGTTGGTTTCGGATTTTTCAAACGACGACGTGCCAGAGTTCACGGTGAAGAGTTTTCTGGAGACGTTGTCGGGGCAAAGGAGAGAGTTGGGCAAAGGTTACAGCGGCAAAACAGTGAAGGTGCTTCGTCGCGGTGTGGCGCGTGGTCGGTTGGTGGGGGGAAATCTCGCGGTGCTTTGCACGTTGATTGGCACGCCGTGGATGCCGCCATTCAAAGCGAGGATTCTTTTCATCGAAGACATCGGCGAGTTGCCGTATCGGTTTGATCGGATGCTGACGCAGTTGTTGAACTGTGGTTTGTTGCAGCAGGTGGCTGGTATCGCCATCGGCTTGAACGCCGACTGTGAAGACCCGAAAGCAAAGCTGGCGACGGAGTATCGCCAGAGTTTGGAGGAAGTGCTGCGTGAGAGATTGTTGCCGTTGAGGATTCCGATCGTGATGGGATTGCCGTTCGGTCATGTGCCGCACAACGGAACGTTGCCGGTGGGCATCAAGGTGGAATTGGATGCGGATCTCGGGGGTGTGAATTTCGCGGAGACATGCGTCAATTGAATTAGAACATTACAGATATGCTTTCCGTTGCCAGAGTATTCCCGGCTCGACAGGCGCATCGCCGAGCGTAACAATTTTTTCCATGAGTTGGATTTACAGACAGATGATCCGTCCGGTGTTGTTCAAGAATGATGCCGAGACGATTCACTCGCGGACGATGCACGCGTTGGCTTGGGCTAGCAGGAATGCCTTCGTCTGCGATGTGATGGAGTCCTTCCTCACGCCGCCAACGTTGCCGGTGGAATTGTTTGGGCTGCGGTTTCCCAATCCCATCGGGCTGGCGGCGGGCATGGATAAATGTGGTGAAGCTGTCCCGGCGTGGGAGGCGTTGGGATTTGGTTTCAGCGAACTTGGCGGCGTGACGTGGCTCGCCCAACCAGGCAATCCCCAGCCGCGCATCTTTCGAGCGGTGACAGAGGAAGCCATTGTGAATCGCATGGGGTTCAACAACGATGGCGCGGAAGCGTTGGCGGAGAAACTAAAACTGTGGCGCGCGCTGGGTCGTTGGCCGAAGCATCCGGTGGGAATCAATCTCGGCAAATCCAAGGTGACGCCGCTGGACAAGGCTGCTGAGGATTACGCCAATTCGTTTCGCGTCCTGCGTGAGCTTGCAGATTTCTTTGTGGTGAATGTGAGTTCACCCAACACGCCGAACTTGCGTCAGCTCCAAGACAAGGCCGCTCTCGATGAAATTCTCGCGGCGATTCAGGAAGTCCAAAGTCTAAGGACTAAAGGCTCACGTCCGAAGCCGATTCTCGTGAAGGTCGCGCCTGATCTTACATTCGAGGCGTTGGATGAAATCCTCGAACTTGTTGGGTCGCGAAACATCGCGGGTATTGTCGCCACGAACACAACCATTGACAGACCGGCTACCGAGGACATCGGCGCGCAAGGCGTGTATGCCGAGACTGGCGGATTGAGCGGGCGACCGCTCCGCGCACGCAGCACGGAAGTGATCCGGCATCTGCATCGGCAAACGCTTGGCAAGTTGCCCATCATCGGTGTGGGTGGAATTTTTACCGCCGAAGATGCGTGGGAGAAAATCACGGCAGGCGCGAGCTTGGTGCAGGTCTATACCGGGCTGGTTTATCAGGGACCGACTTTTGCCAAGCAACTTGTCGGAGGGTTGCGTGAAAAACTTTCTCAGGCTGGATTAAAAACTGCGCGGCAGGCGGTTGGTATGCGTTAAACCCGAACACCGAAGTTGAAAGGGATCGCGGCCTCGCGGAAAACCCGGGCGCACAGAAAAATTCACCAACTGTGGAGGTTAAGATCATGACGGCGCAAGTGGTGGAGAGTGGACGCAGCTCACGGTGAAAGTGGCGGTGAAACCGGAATGGTAGATGGTGTTAATTGGCTGCTATGAGAGACTGCAAAGCTAGTCGGCCACAACTGTGCCGCAGTTGGAATCTCAAGGTGACTTCTTGGGAAAACGATTTCGCCAGATGACCGACGATTCCCTCGAATGGCGCGCTTACTCCCCAACTCCCTGCCTCCGGATGAATTTCGACTGCGGATTTTAGGATTAAACGTCGCACTTCGCGTTTGACGTATCGGTGCTTTCGTTTCAAGGCTTGAAGGCTAAGTTTGCGTTTGAAACTGGTGTGATGGTTTGCTGTTTTTGAGTGATGAATCAAGTGACAAAACTCAAGTTCGATCAAAAAAACTTAAAACCAATGTTGACACCTTTCGCTAGGTTTCCTAATTTGCCCGCCGTCTTAGAGCCGTAAAAAAGACAATCCGACCAAACCCTCAGGTTTTTTCGCAGGAAAAAAGGTGTGGGGAAGGTTTTTTGTCGTTTTGCGCATCAGGATGACAAAGTGTTCAGGACGCCCATGTAGCTCAGTTGGTAGAGCACGTCCTTGGTAAGGACGAGGTCATCAGTTCAATCCTGATCATGGGCTCCAGACAATTTTAAGAGACGGACAAACTAAAAAGTTAACGACAACAACTGAACGCAGAATAATATGGCAAAAGAAGCATTTCAAAGAACGAAACCGCACGTGAACGTCGGTACCATCGGCCACGTTGACCACGGCAAGTCCACGCTGACTGCCTCCATCGTCGCGGTGCAAAACCGCAAGGGCTTGGCTCCTGCCATCTCTTACGCGGACATCACCAAGGGCGGAACGGTTCGTGACGAAACGAAGACCGTGACCATCGCGGTGTCGCACGTTGAATACGAAAGCCCGAAGCGTCACTACGCGCACGTTGACTGTCCCGGCCATGCTGACTATGTGAAGAACATGATCACGGGTGCGGCGCAGATGGACGGTGCAATTCTCGTCGTTAGCGCGGCTGACGGCCCGATGCCTCAGACTCGTGAGCACATCCTGCTCGCTCGTCAGGTCGGTGTGCCGAGCATGGTTGTCTTCTTGAACAAGGTTGACTTGGCTGATGCGGACTTGCTCGAACTCATCGAAATGGAAATTCGTGACTTGCTCACGAAGTATGGTTTCCCTGGTGATACGACACCAATCATCCGTGGTTCTGCCACGGCTGCGATGGCTGGCAAGCCCGAAGGCGAAAAGGCGATCACTGATTTGCTCGAAGCTCTGGATACGTTCATCCCTGACCCGTTGCGCGAAGTGGACAAGCCTTTCCTCATGTGCGTCGAAGACGTGTTCAACATCGAAGGTCGCGGCACGGTCGTGACCGGTCGTGTGGAGCGTGGTGTTCTCAAGAAGATGGACGAAGTTGAAATCGTCGGATTGAAAGAGACACGCAAGACCACTGCTACGGACATCGAAATGTTCCGCAAGCTGTGCGAGTTTGCGAACGCTGGCGACAACGTCGGTGTGTTGTTACGCGGCACGAAGAAGGAAGACGTCGAACGCGGCATGGTTTTGGCCAAGCCCGGCACGATCAAGCCGCACACCAAGTTCAAGGCGGAAGTTTACGTGTTGACCAAGGATGAAGGTGGTCGTCATACACCGTTCTTCACGAACTACCGTCCGCAGTTCTATTTCCGCACGTCTGACGTGACGGGAACGTTGAACCTGCCGGCTGGCGTGGAAATGGTGATGCCCGGTGACAACGTCTCTGTGGAGATCGAATTGCAGAAGACTGTCGCGATGGACAAGGGATTGAAGTTTGCGATCCGCGAAGGTGGCCGGACCATTGGTTCCGGCATCGTCGTGGAAGTCGTGGCCTAATCATTTTAGAATTCATGCGGAGGCGGCGGGAAAATCCGTCGCCTCCGTTTTAGTCCAGTTGAGGGGCCGAAGAATTTAGAGTAGGGCGTTAGCTCAATTGGTAGAGTAGCGGTCTCCAAAACCGTTGGTTGAAGGTTCAAGTCCTTCACGCCCTGCCAGCCTTCGCTTGAAACGAAGTGAAAGCAAGGCTGCCGCGCCGAAGTGAAACGAAGGCGGGCTGGGTATCAGTGTCAGCACGAGCTACGGCTCGGCAAGCCAGTCTGCGAATTGCGGAGAGGTGGCAGAGTGGTCTATCGCGGCGGTCTTGAAAACCGCT
>JAYUAV010000328.1:0-4582 GCA_043741175.1 Verrucomicrobiota bacterium | reverse complement strand
CAGCGGAAAAATAGTTGTCATCACAGGTGCCACGCGCGGACTGGGTCGCGCGATGGCGGAGGAATTCATCCGGCTGGGTCACACGGTTCTCGGCTGTGGTCGTTCCGGCAAGGAGATTGACCGGCTGCGCAAATCGCATGGTACGCCGCATGACTTTTATCCGGTGGATGTGGCTTCGGACACGGCGGTGAAATCGTGGGCGAGTCTCGTCCTGACATCGCACGGCGTGCCGGATTTGATCTTGAATAACGCGGGAGTCATCAATGCCAACGCGCGTTTGTGGGAAATCGAGGCGCGTGAGTTTGATGAGGTGATGAACACGAATTTGCGCGGCGTTGTGAATGTCATCCGGCATTTCGTGCCCGCGATGGTCGCGCGCAAGAGCGGTGTCATCGTCAACATGAGTTCTGGTTGGGGACGATCAGCCGATGCCGAAGTCGCGCCATATTGTGCGACGAAGTGGGCGGTGGAAGGGCTGACGCAATCGCTCGCACAGGAACTGCCGTCTGGCATGGCAACAGTGGCGTTGAATCCCGGCATCATCAACACGGACATGCTGCGGAGTTGTTTCGGGGGCGGCGCGTCCAGTTATCCATCGCCGGAAGAGTGGGCCATGGTTGCCGTGCCGTTCTTGCTAAAGATCGGCACGGGCGATAATGGGCGTCCGCTAAATGTGCCCGGGCATACGGCTTGATGAGTTCTGAAAATTTCAAAGACTCCACACTGGTCATCCTCGGTCACGGCACGACTCTCAATGACGGCTCGGCGTTGCCAGTGATGCAGCACGCGGCGGAGTTGCGGCAGCGCGGAATGTTTGCCGCAGTGCGCGAGGCGTTCTGGAAACAAGAGCCGCAGATCAAAACTGTTCTCGCCGAGATCAAAACACCGCGCATCTTCATCGTCCCATTGATGATCAGTGAAGGCTACTTTGCCAACGAAGTCATCCCGCGTGAGTTGGGTTTTGCTCCCGGCCAGTCAGCTATCAACCATCAACTATCAACCATCAGCTATTGCAAGCCCGTCGGCACGCATCCAAGCATGACGAATGTTCTGCTCGCTCGCGCTCGTGGCGTGGTGGAGAAATTTCCATTCCCGCGCGAGCCGAAGCCGAAGGACATCACGCTGTTTATCGCGGGCCACGGCACGGAACGTAGCGAGCAATCGCGGGTCGCGATCGAGCGTCAGGTGGAATTAATCCGCGCGCTGAATCTCTACGCCGATGTGCGAGCGATCTACATGGATGAAGACCCGCGCATCAAAGGTTGTCAGGCGACGGCCAATACGCGCAACGTCATCGTCGTGCCGTTCTTCATCAGCGATGGCTTGCACACGACAGAGGACATTCCTGTTTTACTCGGTGAACCAGAGCGCATCGTGAAAGAACGTCTGGCAGCCGGGCAGCCGATTTGGCGCAATCCAAGCGAGAAACACGGCAAGCTCACTTGGTATTCGCAAGCCTTCGGCAGCGAGCCTATGATGGCAGAGGTGATTTTGGAACGTGTGCGCGAAGCGGCAAATCAATCTTGAAGCCAAGATGTGAAGTTGGAACTCAGGAACTCATGAATGAATTTTCCTGAGTTTCTGAGTTCCTCCTTTTGGAATATTTTGTAACTTGAACCCATGACCAAACTCCGTTGGGGAATCCTAGGCGCGGCGAGCATCGCCCGCAAAAACTGGAAGGCGCTCTTTCATTCCGGCAACAACGTCATCACGACCTTGGCAGCGCGAGACGTCGCGCGCGCCGAACAGTTCGTGCGCGAATGTCAGGCGCAGTTTGCATTCGATCCTGCGCCGAGAGTTCTAGGCAGCTACGAGCAGCTCATCGAATCGCCGGACGTGGAGGCGGTCTATATCCCTTTGCCTACGACCTTGCGGAAGGAATGGGTCATTCGCGCCGCGCAAGCAGGCAAGCATGTTTTGTGTGAAAAACCCTGCGGCGTGAGCGCGGCGGATTTGCGTGAGATGATCGCGGCCTGTGAGAAGCATCGCGTGCAGTTCATGGATGGCGTGATGTTCATGCACAGTCCGCGACTTGCCGCAGTGCGCGCCATCTTGGACGACAAGAATCGCATCGGAGCGATTCGTCGCATCGAATCCACCTTCAGCTTTGCGGGCAACGCCAAAAACTTTTCTGATAACATTCGCGTGCAAGGCGCGATGGAGCCTGCGGGTTGCCTTGGCGATCTCGGTTGGTATTGCATACGAATCACGTTGTTTGCTTTGAACTGGGAAATGCCGGTTTCAGCAACGGGCCGAATCCTTGCCTACGCTGCCGATGGCAAAACTCCCACGCAATTTTCCGGCGAACTCATTTTCGCGAGTGGCGCGTCGGCGGGATTCTTTTGCTCGTTCGTCATCGAATCGCAGCAATGGGTGAGCGTGATGGGTGAGCGCGGTACGGTGCGGATCGCAGACTTCGTGCATCCGCAAAACAGCTACGAACCGGAATTCGAGGTGAACCAGACCGGGCATCGCGTCCATGCGGAGACGGGTGCATCCGTGCCCGTTGATCCATCGCTAGTGAATCAGATGGGGCACGCCACGGCACAGGACACGCGTATGTTCCAACACTTCGCCGCCTTGGTCCGATTGGGGAAGGTGGACGAATCATGGCCAGAGATGGCGTTGAAAACCCAGTTGGTGATGGACGCGTGTCTGGCTTCGGCACGGGCGGGTGGGAAGTTGGTGACGGTGGTTTCGTCTCATTAACACCCGGATTCATCCGGGTGTGGTGCGGGATCAGATGAGAAGAACGGTTTCAACCGTTTCGATCCATGAATGTTTCCACGCCACGGCCAAACCGTTGAAACGGTTGTGGCTGTCTGACGCCTCACACCGGATTGAAGTCCGGTGTTAATGAGCGATCGCGAGGAACTAACATTTCGCCAAAGGACACGCTTCCCAACTTTCAATCTTCCATCCTCCATCCTCCATCGTCTATCCTCGCGCGGTGCGTTGGAACAAAATCACACTCGTGGGCGTGGGCTTGCTGGGCGGATCGCTCGGACTGGCTTTGCGCCGACGCAAGCTTGCCAAAGAGATCGCCGGTTACGTGCGACGCGACGCGAGCATCAAGGATTGTGAACGCGCAGGCGCGACGGATTACGCCACGACTGATCTTCTAGCCGCAGTTTCCAACGCCGATCTCGTGGTTCTTTGCACACCGCTCGCGCAGATGAAGCCGCTCGTGAAACAGTTGCTTCCCGCTCTCAAGCCAGGCGCGATTGTCACCGATGTCGGCAGCGCGAAGGGCAGCGTGGTAGAGAAGATCGAATCCATTATCACCAAGACAGGCGGCCATTTCGTCGGCAGCCATCCGATGGCTGGCGGCGAAAAACAAGGTGTGCTCGCTGCTCGCGCAGATTTGTTCGAGTGCGCGGTTTGCGTCGTCACACCGACGAAGAGATCAAACCCCACTGCCGTCGCCAAGGTGGAGAAGCTTTGGAAATCTGTCGGCGGACGTTTGCTCAAGCTCTCGCCCGAAGCGCATGATGCGATGGTGAGCCGTTCCAGTCACTTGCCGCATGTCGTGGCGGCGGCACTCGCGTCGGAGATTCTTGATCCCAAACATTCCAAAGAGATCGCGACGCTCTGCGCCACGGGATTTCGCGACACCACGCGCGTCGCGTCCGGCTCGCCGGAGATGTGGCGGGACATCGCGCTGGCGAATCGCGAGGCGTTGCGCGTGACGGTGGACGAATTTGTCCGCAAGTTGCAAAGCATCCAGGCGATGTTGCGAACGAAGGACGGCGAAGCGTTGCAGGGATTTTTTGAGACAGCGAAGAAGCGTCGGGACAACTGGTGCGCGCAGTGCGTCTCGCCCACACAGGAGTGAAAGCTCAACCACGGATGAACACAGATAAACACGGATTGCCACCCAATCGGATTGATGGATTGTTGGATGAATGGATTCGCTCCGCGCGAACAACCATTCATCTATTCATCCATCAATCCATCAATCCAGTTTTTAATCCGTGTCCATCCGTGTCCATCCGTGGTTAAAAATGGCCTTACCCGATCTCATCGAAATCGTCCCTCTCGAAAAACCCGTGCGCGCGGAGATCACTGTGCCGGGATCGAAGAGCATCACCAATCGCGCGCTCATCCTTGCGGCATTGGCGGATGGTGAAGTGACGTTGACCGGCGCGCTTTGGAGTGAAGACACGCAAGTGATGACTGAGGCGTTGCGGACGTTGGGCTTTGACGTGCGCGTGGAGAATGATTCGGCGGAGTTTTGCAATCGCACCATCACGGTCAAAGGGCAGGGCGGAAAAATTCCCAAGGCGGGCACGGTGGAGAAACCGCTGGAATTATTTGTCGGGAACGCCGGGACAGCAGCACGGTTTCTCGCGGCGATGGTTTGTCTGGGCAACGGCGTATATCGCCTGAGCGGTGTGCCGCGAATGCACGAGCGTCCGCAAGCGGCATTGTTTGTGGCGTTGCGGGAACTTGGCTATCGAGTGGATGCGACGAATGACAAGTTGCCGGCGGTGATCTTTGGCGCGGGGCGCGGCTGTGTCGCAGACCAGCCGCAGCAATGTGACTCTGCTGCGGCTGACGCTTCGCGCACAGCCGCGCTCCG
>JAYUAV010000327.1:0-6352 GCA_043741175.1 Verrucomicrobiota bacterium | reverse complement strand
ACCATCACCAGCGGAGAGCGGCGGCGCAGCCTTTCAAGCGTTCATGATTTTCGGCAAAGGCGGTGGAATGGCTCAACTCTTTTCCACGCATCCACCCATTGAGGAACGCATCGCCCGCCTCCAGGCAGTCGGGTAAACGCGCTTAAACGCCTTGCGGATCGGATTTGAACGTTGCCCGCAGTTCGCTCATTTCCTACGCTCTCCGCGCAGGCCGCCTAAGCCAACGGTGTCGGAGAAACAGCGGATGAACTCAGATAAACGCAGATGGGACGGGACCGGACCCGGTGGAATAATGGTCAGACTTCGGTCACCATTTGGTAGCCCTCTCCCGAAACGTTTTTCCGATGGTTTATCTGCGTTCATCTGCGTTCATCTGTGGTTAACCCGTCTTTCACACTGCATTCTTCTGGCTAAGCGCCAGCATCGAGCGGGATTCGTTCGTGCTGTCGGTTGTCTTGTCTTCCTCGTCGCTGCACTTTCACTTTCTGCCGCCGCCAAAGTCACCATCCTCACACCGCACAACGAAGCGATCCGGATTGAGTTCGGACGGGCCTTCGCCACCTGGCACATGGCACAATTCGGCGAACCCGCCACCGTCGAATGGCGCAATGTGGGCGGCACCACGGACGCCCTGCGCTTCGTGCAGTCGGAATTTTCCTCGAAGCCGGACGGCATTGGCATCGACATCTTCTTCGGTGGCGGACCGGAGCCTTACCTTCTGCTGGCCGACAAACAATTCGCCGATCGCTGGGACGTGCCACCAGAAATCCTGGGCGGGATTCCGCAGACAGCCGGTGGCGTTGAGGTTTATGATCGCGACCATCTCTGGTATGGGGCGGCTCTTTCCAGTTTTGGCATTTTGCAAAATCTCCGGGTGCAACGACTCACTCATCTTCCGTTCGCACGGCGCTGGGAGGATTTGACGCGACCGGAACTGTTCGGCTGGGTGGGGGCGGGCGATCCGCGCAACAGCGGAACCATGAACACGATGTTTGAAACCTTTCTCCAGTTTTACGGTTGGGAAAAAGGCTGGCTCAAGCTGGCCATGCTCGGAGGCAATGTTCGCAAATTCGATCGGGAATCCACCACCACCGCAAAGGATGTGACGCTGGGCGAAACCGCCTACGCCATGGCCATCGATTTCTATGGATTTACTCAAGTGGCCGCGGCGGGCCGGACGAATCTGACCTTTGCGTTGCCGGAGGATTTCACCGCCATCAACGCCGACGGCATTGCGCTGCTGCACGGCGCACCGAATCGAGAGACCGCCGGAAGATTCATCAACTTCACCTTGTCGGAACAGGGACAGAAGCTTTGGTTCCTGCCGAAAGGTCATCCAGACGGGCCGAGGCAGTATTCCATCGAGCGAATGATTGTGCGCCCGGACCTCTATCGACGCTTCAAAGGAGTGAGTAACATTGAGTTTTCGCCGTTCGAATTGCCCGGCAATTTTAACTACGATTCGAAGCTGGCCAGGACGCGACGGGACGTGGTCGCCGCGTTGATTGGGGCGCTGCTGGTGGATACGCATCCGGAATTGCAGAAAGCCTGGCGTGCGATCATCGACCGTCATCTGACGCCCGTGGATCTGGCCGCACTGGGACAGATGCCGATCACCGACGCGGAGGTCCTCGTGCTGGCCAGGGATGCTTGGAAAGATCCGGCGCTCCGCAATCAAAAGAAGATCGCCTGGCAAACCTGGGCTCAGCAAAAATATCGCAAACTCGCCTCGGACCGACGGGCGCCAGCCCCGACCACCAACAATGACGCGAACAAGAACCAATGAAAACACGTCGAGAGGCTCAAATTGAAAGGGCTGAAAGCTCGGAAGATAAACGCTCAGGGCAAGCTAGACGAAATCCGTGCCACTTGGCTTGTGTTCCCAAAATCACACAAGCCAAGTAATGGCGGCGCGAATCCGCCGCAATAATTGCGCCTCGTTTCTCCGGACAAGTTCATGCTCCCAAATACGAAACACACGCCAGCCACGTTCTCGCAGCACCTTTCTAACTTCGCGGTCACGCTGCACGTTCCGAGCGAGTTTGGTTTTCCAGAACGCGACGCGCGTTTTTGGAATTCGTCTGTGGCGCGGACAGCCATGCCAGAAACAACCGTCAACAAACATCGCGAGCTTCGACGCACGCAAAACGAAATCGGGTTTGCCTGGCAGCGGCACTCCGCGCCGCCAGCCGGTTATGCGATGTTTGCGCATTAACGCGATAAGCCGAAGTTCCGTAGCGCGGTTCTCGCGTGAGCGAACGCGCGACATTCGCTCTGAGCGTTCGGCGACTGTGAGCGTGTCCGCCACGGCTACTTTTTAGGCGGATGTTTTTTGAAGTGCTCAGCAATGTCCGCGCGGATCTCCACGACGGACTTTTTGCTGGGCGTATTTTCTTTCGAGGTTGCCCACGCCCGCCCGGCGTGCAGCGCATCCCAAGGAGAGCGCTTGTTCGCACGCGTATCCGCGCTGTCTCCATGTTTGCCGAAGCCTTGGCAAACTTTCATTTCCTTGTTCCAGACGGGCCGAAACCAATCAATGAGGAGGTCTTCCGCAGTCTCCACCCATGCGCTACGGACGACGAGATAACGGCATTGGAAGTCGCCAAGATCGAGATTATCCGCGCTTCCGATGGTACGGTTGTGGTCCTTGAGCCGGGTGTGAAGCGCCACTCCTTGTTCTTCTGGAGTGGGCGCGTGCAAAGCGTCAGGATCAGCTTTGCCCACATAGATTGGATGCTCCCTGCCTGAGATTGGCGCGTAGCAATCGAAAGTCCCGCTATAATAGATGGCATAGACGCCAGCCCCGTAGAACGATTGCTTTACGACGCTAGCAAGCTGTTCCTTGTCTTGGGCCAGCAACGTGTGAGCGACCAAATCGCCGATCACCTTGGGACTTGTTGGATCGAAGACGTGCTTTGGCTGACGAATGAAATCCAGTGATTGCCCCACAGCATTGAGGCGCAGGATTGCACCTTCCAAGTCGCGACGAATCGCGCGCCGCTTATGCGATGAAAGTTCCGCGTAGTTAGACGGGTCAGTCGGAAGCGTTTGCGCCAACTTGATTATCTCCGCGAGGATTTCGGTAGGCTTGTGTGGCATTAGAACAAGCGAGGCGTCGTGGTGGCATCATGGCGTTCGAGCGCCGCGCGTACACTGCGCAACACGACTTTGCCGAGTTCGACGGGAACAGCGTTGCCGAGCTGCCGCATATTCTCCGTCCAACTGCCCTCAAAAACATACTCATCGGGAAACGCTTGGAGGCGGCAGGACTCGCGCACTGAAAAATACCGCACGTCACCGTTTGGATAGCGCAACATATTCTCGCCGCCGGGAACGCCGTGATCTCCGGCTTTTAGCGTCTTCGCGGGTTCGTCGAGCGGGCTGCCCGTGTGTCCCGCATACGAGCGTGCGCCGGACTGCAAAACGTGATTTGAAAATCGCGCACCACTCTCGGTGCGGGTTGGCTCGCCCAAATCCGCGATTGCATCGCGGACTGTTCGCCACGGCATCCGCCCAACAGGCTGCCGAATTAGCTGCGGGTCGTTTGCAAATCGCGCAAAGCGCGAAGGCATCTCAGGGCGGTTCCGCTGCGTGATTTCGTGGCGCTCCCAATAATCGCCTATGCCCCATTGCGTCCTAAGCAATGCCTCGCGCGAATGTGTCGCCGATGGGAACGACCACGGAACGCGGATATCGGAACGGAACCCGACAATGAAAACCCGCTCGCGCCGCTGCGGAACCCCATAGTCAGCAGCGTTGAGCAGTCGCCACACAACGCTATATCGCAAATCCGGCTCGGTGCCCTTCGTCTTGATGCGCTCTAAACGCGCGAGGTGTTCCGTCCAGTCCTCACCCGCACGCAGCGTAACGCTCGGATACGAAAGCTGAAGCACGATATAACCAAAATACTTCGCGAACGATTCGCGCAGCAGTCCTTTGACATTCTCAAACACAAATGCGCGCGGCTCAATCTCTCGCACCGCACGCGCCGCCTCGGGGAAAAGGTTTCGGCGGTCGCCCATCGCTCCATGCTTGCCGCCGATGGAAAAAGGCTGGCATGGCGGGCCGCCCGAAACCATGTCCACGCGCCCGTTCCACGTTTGGAAGTCCTGGTTGTGAACATCGCCCTCGATCAGCGGCCAGTGGCGCACAAGCTCATAACCGCGGCGTTGGTTCGCCCGAATTGTTTCGCAAGCGTCGTGATTGTATTCGAGCACAGCATCGTGCTCGAAACCGGCGTTCGACGCGGCAAGCGCGAGGCCGCCAGCACCAGCAAAAAGTTCGACGCAGCGCAGCGCGCGGCGCTGCGGAATTTCCGGCGGTTCTTCACGAAGGCCGTAAGAGCCGGGCTCAGTGTTGTCGCGCAACCGATCTTTACGACTCAGCGGGATTTTCCGCTTTGGCGTTTTCTGCCGGTAGAACGGCGTCGTTTTTTTGAGTGCGGACTTCTTTATCATCGCTCGCAGAGAAGACGAGAAGAATTGTGCCAGAGTTAGCCATAGTGTCGAGCCGTTCTTCGGCAACCGCCAACGCGTTTACGACCGATCCATTCCCACCCGCGCGATTGACAAACTGTTTTTGCCTGTGCAACAAAGTTTTGCACAGGACTATTCGGGTTTGAACGGGCGCAATTGTCGGCTAGCTCCACGCTTCGCGTGATGGCAGATGCCAGATTTCACACCTCAAACGGCCACTCCGCGAGTTCCGCGGCGCCCTCCCTGCTCCAAATCCACAGGCTTGTTGCATATACAGGGATGCAGTAGTTTCATCCAGGATGAGCGTAACATTGACAGTCGATCTGGATGCGGACGTCCTCCAACTTGCGGAGCAGGAGGCTCTAGCGCGGCACACGACGCTCCCCGAGGTGGTGGCCCACCAGTTGCGCGTGATGGCCCGAAACTGGCAGGAGAGCAAGGCAGGCAAGACGCCGGTCACGGATGCATTACGCGGCGCGGTGAAGCTTCCGCCGCTGGTCACGGTGCGCGGCGGGCCTACGGATGAATTCAAGGACGCCCCGTGGGGAAAAATCCGTGACGAAATCTACCCGGGAGACGGCGCATGATTTCGGTTGGTATCGAATAAGATTTTGCACGGCAATTCGGGGCTAAACGTCCGCAGTTGCCGGCTGGCTCCACGCTTCGCTTGATTTCAGATTTCAAAAGCGCCAAGTCTCGTCGCCCGTAACAGCGGACGTTAGTACGCTCCAACTTCTCCTTCCGCGCGCCCGGCTGAGAACGCACGCCAGGGACCCATGAATGATCCGACTCACGTCGGATGCTACTTTTCCTGGGTGGCAGCGGACCAAACACTCCAGTTCGGGGGCATTTACAAACCGGCATAACAACAGTTAAATCAACCGCAGGCCGGGCACACATCGTTGAAAGGCCGCTGGCTCGTTTCCGAATTGTGTTCGTGGTTTCCTGCTGAATCGATCTGACATGCGCGTCCTCATTGAACATTTGACCAAGAATTTTGGCGATACGGTCGCGCTCAAGGGCATCTCGCTGGAGATCCGGGATCAGGAATTATTCTTCCTCTTGGGGCCGTCGGGCTGCGGCAAAACGACCCTGCTCCGCACCATTGCCGGATTTTATCAACCCGACGGCGGACGTCTGCTGTTTGGCGAGAAACCAATGGAAGGTGTGCCGCCGCACCGGCGCAATGCCGGAATGGTCTTCCAGAATTACGCGTTGTGGCCTCACATGACGGTCGCTGAAAACGTCGCTTACGGCCTCGATGTCCGCAGAATTCCGGCCGCAGAAAAGTCCCAGCGCGTCAAGGAAGCCTTGGCTACAGTACGAATGGAGCCCTACGCCGACCGCACACCGAACCAGCTTTCCGGAGGACAACAGCAACGTGTCGCCCTGGCGCGCGCCCTCGTGATCAAACCCGACGTCCTGCTCCTCGACGAGCCGCTGTCGAATCTCGACGCCAAACTGCGTCTGGAAATGCGCGACGAAATCCGGCGCATCCACCAGGAAACTCAAATCACCACCATCTATGTCACGCACGATCAAAAGGAAGCGTTGTCCCTGGCGGATCGAATGGCGGTCCTCCGGGACGGACGCATCGAGCAACTGGGCGATCCGCGCACCATTTATCGGAATCCCTCGAACCGGTTCGTGGCAGATTTCATCGGTGAATCAAACTGGCTGGAAGCAGTGGTTGAAAACGTGACGGACAATGAACTTCATTTGAAAACAAGTGATGGCAAGATCACCGCCCCACGCACTGCAGGGGTCCAAAAGGATCAGAAGGTCTGGCTGGGTTTCCGGCCAGAAGCGGTCGAGATTGGCCCAGGTCCGAGCAACCTGTTATCCACGACAATTTCGCAGGTCACGTATCTCGGGGA
>JAYUAV010000326.1:0-9640 GCA_043741175.1 Verrucomicrobiota bacterium | reverse complement strand
CTGACGGTGAAGATGCGTTTCGCCGAGACGGTGAATCCCGACGGCACGCTCTACATGGCGAACTTGCGCGGCGCACAAGTGACGGACACCTACACGCTGCAAGGTCGCGGCAAAGAAATCTGGGAACCGCGCTTCACGTATCACGGTTTCCGCTACGTCGAGGTGACGGGATTGCCCGGCATCGCGACGCTGGCCGCGTTGGAAGGTCGCGTGGTTCACGATGACGTGGCGCGGGCGGGTGTGTTCCAATGCTCGAATGAATTGTTGAACCAGATTTACACGAACGTCTTCTGGGGCACGCGCGGGAATTATCGTTCCATGCCCACGGATTGTCCTCAACGCGACGAACGTCAAGGCTGGCTGGGTGATCGCTCGGAAGAATCTCGCGGCGAATCATACATCTTCGACATCTCGAAGCTTCACGCGAAATGGCTGCAAGACATCAGCGATTCTCAGAAACCCAGCGGTAGCCTGCCAGACGTTGCGCCCGCCTACTGGCCGATTTATTCCGACAACGTCACCTGGCCCAGCACGCTCGTCATCGCGCCGAACATTTTGTTTCGGCAATACGGCGACATCGCGCCCATTGCGGCGAACTACGACTGCGCGAAGCGATGGCTCGACTACATGAACGGATTCATGACGAATGGCATCATCGCCAAGGACAGCTATGGCGATTGGTGTGTGCCGCCGGAGGAGATGAAACTGATCCACTCCAAAGACCCCGCGCGACAGACGGACAAGGCGTTGCTCGCCACGTCATATTTTTACAACGATCTCAAGTTGATGGAACGTTACGCAAAACTCCTCGGCAAGACTGACGATGAGGCGCGCTACGCAAAGTGGGCGGGCGAAGTGAAGGCCGCGTTCAACAACAAATTCCTCAAGCGCGACAAGGGTTATTACGACAACGGCTCGCAGACTTCGTGTGTGTTGCCACTAGCGTTCGGACTCACGCCGGACGACATGCGCGATCAAGTCTTCAAGCAACTCGTCAACAAGATCACCAACGAAACCAAAGGTCACATCGGCACGGGATTGATCGGCGGCCAATATCTTTGCCGCGTCCTCTCGGACAACGGACGCGCTGATCTCGTCTATAACATGGCGACCAAGAAAGAATATCCCGGCTGGGGCTACATGATCGCCAACGGCGCGACGACCATCTGGGAATTGTGGAACGGCAACACTGCTGATCCCACGATGAACTCTGGCAATCACGTCATGCTCGTGGGTGATCTCGTGATCTGGCTCAACGAATATCTCGCGGGCATCTCGGCTGATCCCGCTCAACCCGGATTCAAACACATCGTCATGAAACCGCATCCCGTCGGCGATCTCAAATCCGCGAAAGCGACGTATCGTTCGCCCTACGGATTGATCGCGAGCGACTGGCGCAAGGACGGCGGGAAATTTGAATGGGATATTGAGATTCCCGCGAATTCGACGGCGACTGTGTTCGTCCCAAAAATGGCGAAGCAAAGTCTGACAGAAAGCGGCGACACGCTCGGCCAAGCTCGCGGCGTGAAACTCCTGCGCGGCGAAGGTGACCGGATCGTCCTCCAACTCGGCAGCGGTAAATACAAACTCCTCAGCGAATGAAAGCTTCATTTACAGCAGACGCTTCTCCCTCACCCCTGCCCTCTCCCGCTGGGAGAGGGAGAATTGTAAGCCGCCTCTTTCGAAAACAAGCAGATGAATTTGCGAGAGACGCAGTCGGAATGACAGAACGCATCGCAGCCTGTTCCCTCTCCTCCGGGGAGAGGGTTAGGGTGAGGGGAAGCGTTGCTCTCGCATCATGCCTGCTCGTCACTTTGATTGTTCCAACTCTACTCGCCGCAGACCAACCCGGCTTCGTGAAGTCTGAATTCATCTACGAAACTGCGCCGTTCCCTTCGTGCCACGCCTCGACAATTGCGGAAACGAAATCTGGTCTGATCACCGCATGGTTCGGCGGCACACGAGAACGTGACCCCGATGTGTGCATCTATGTTTCCCGTCTCCAAGACGGCAAATGGACTATACCGATGGAAGTCGCGAACGGACTTGGCTTCGGTGAGAAACGGTTGCCGACGTGGAATCCAGTTCTGTTCCAACCCAAAGCTGGCCCGCTGATGTTGTTCTACAAAGTCGGCCCAAGCCCCAGCACTTGGTGGGGAATGTTGACGACTTCGACTGACGACGGAAAAACGTGGTCAACGCCACGTCGGCTGCCCGATGGCATTCTCGGCCCGGTCAAAAACAAACCCGTGCAACTCGCGAATGGCGACATCCTCTCCGGGACAAGCACCGAAGGCGAAGGCGGCTGGCGCGTCCACTTCGAGCGATCGTCTGATCTCGGCCAGACGTGGACGGCAACTCCGTCCGTGAACGACGGCAAAAAGATTGCCGCGATCCAGCCGAGCATTTTGTTTCATGGGAAGAACAAGCTGCAATCCATCGGTCGCACCAAGCACGGCTACATGTTCGACATCTGGTCCAAGGACGGCGGCAAGACTTGGGGCAAGATGACGACGACCGAGATGCCGAACCCGAACTCCGGCACAGATGCGGTGACATTGGCGGATGGCAGGCAGTTTCTCGTCTATAACCACAATCCCAACAATAAGGGTCGCAGCCCGCTGAACCTCGCCATTTCTAAAGATGGTAAGACGTGGCTTGGCGCGATGATTCTCGAAGATGAACCCAGCGCGCCAAATGGTTTTGCGTATCCGGCGATGATCCAAACCAGCGATGGCTTGGTCCACATCACCTACACTTGGCGACGAGAGAAGATCAAACATGTCGTGGTTGATCCGACGAAACTCGTGCTGACACCGCTGACCAAGCGAGCACTACTCTGGCCCAAATGATCAATCGCTTATGAAAAAACTGTTCGTCCTCTTGTCCATTCTCGCGATTGTTTCGACGACTGCGATGCTTCGCGCTGCTGAAACCAACTCCGCCGCCGAACCCAAGGATGCCGCTTATACCCGAATACTCAACGAACGCGTGACAAAGATCGTCGCCCCGCTCGCCATCACGGACGCCACCAAGTCCAACCGTGTTCACGCAGCGATCGTCCAACAGTATCGCTCGCTGAATGACATCCATTTCGTGCGGGATGTTCAGATCGGAAACGCAATGAAACTCTCGGATAAGGCCGCCGCCGATACTGCGATCCAGTCCGCGCGCGATGAAACCAAACCCAAGCTCGACAAACTTCACGGCGAATTTCTCGCCAGACTTTCTGCTGACCTTTCTGCGGAACAGGTGGACAAAGTGAAGGATGGTTTGACCTACGGCGTGTTGCCGCTGACTTACGGCGTTTACCTCAAGATGTATCCTGAACTCACCGCCGACCAGAAGTCCCAGATCAAGGCGTGGTTGACCGAAGCGCGCGAATTCGCGATGGACGGCAGCACCTCCGATGAGAAGCACGCTGTGTTCGGCAAATACAAGGGCAAGATCAACAATTTCCTCTCCAAGGCCGGCTACGATGCCAAGAAAGCCGAACAGAATTTGAAGAAACCCACAGCTCCAACGTCGGACTCCAGAATTTGACGACTATGAAGACAATGACGAATGACAAAGCTCGAATGACGAAGGAAATACAAACTGCGAATGACGAAATCCGAAAAGCGCAGGTGCGTCCAATCTCATTCGTCATTTTCTGCGCGGCGGTTCTCGCGCTAGTCCAAGCCGCACCACTCGCACAGGCTCAGGGCTATCCAAATGTTCCCGGCGACATCATGGAAGCATCCCAGAAAGAGCGGGCTGAAGCCGCGAGACTTTCCAACGAAGCTTGGAGCCGCGCGTTGCCGGAGATCGAAGCGTGGACCAAGAAGAACAAGCCTTACATCCCCAGTGCAGCCAAACCCGACGATCTCCCGCAGGCGAAGATTCCTTCCTTCCCCGGTGCGTGGGGCGGCGGCATGTATTCCTTCGGCGGACGCGGCGGAAAGGTCATCGTCGTCAACAATCTCAATGACAGCGGGCCGGGCAGTTTTCGTGACGCGTGCGAGCAAGCCGGGCCGCGCATCGTCGTCTTCAATGTCGCTGGTATCATCCGCTTGAAAGCCGCTCTCAGCATCCGCGCTCCCTACATCACCATCGCGGGCAACACCGCTCCCGGCGACGGCATTTGCATCGCGGGCAACACCGTGCAACTCGACACACACGACGTTGTTGTCCGCCACATGCGATTCCGTCGCGGCAAGACCGAGGCAGCAGATCGCGATGATTCCTTCGGAGGCAACCCCATCGGCAACATCATGATTGATCACGTCTCAGCCTCATGGAGTCTGGATGAGAACATTTCGATGTATCGCCACATGTATCGTCCGCCCGGTGGCGAGAAAGACCTCAAACTCCCGACGGTCAACGTCACGATCCAGAACTCCATCTCCTCGGAGTCGCTCAACATTTATCATCACTCCTTCGGCTCAACGATCGGCGGACTCAACAGCACGTTTCATCACAACCTCTGGGCTTGTAACACGGGCCGTAATCCGAGTGTCGGCATGTATGGCGACTTCACCTTCGTGAACAACGTGCTCTTCAACTATCGCCATCGCACAGTTGATGGCGGCGATCACAAGAGCTTTTTCAACATCATCAACAACTACTACAAACCCGGCCCCGGCACACCCAACGCCGAGGTCGCCTACCGCCTGCTCAAGCCCGAATCCGAGCGCAGCAAAACTGTGGTGGATCATTTCGGCAAGGCTTACGTGAGCGGCAACATTGTTGACGGTTATGAAAAAGTGACGAAGGACAACTGGGACGGCGGCGTGCAACCCGGATCACGCGCACCGAGGAGCGAAGTGTTGGCGAGCATCCGCACAAACTCTCCGTTCGCTCATGCACCGCTACAAATTCAACCGGCAGACAAAGCGTATGAAACCGTGCTCGCGAACGCTGGAGCAACTTTGCCGCGACGCGATCCCGTGGACGAACGCATCATCAAGGAAGTCCGCACGGGTGTGATCCCGCCGATGCAAATCGCAAAAGGTTCACAGGAAAAAGCCGAGTTCTACGGCTATGCACAAAAGTTCACCGATGAACTGGCCGAGCAGGTCAAGCAAGGATTCGTCACTGATCCCAGCGAAGTCGGAGGCTGGCCGGAATACAAAGGCACGCCCTACAAAGATTCTGACAGCGACGGATTGCCAGACGATTGGGAAAAGAAACATGGCTTGAATCCGAACGATGCTGCTGACGCGAGCGGCGACTTGAACGGCGACGGCTACACCAACATCGAAGACTTCATCAATGGCCTCGATCCACACGCGAAGAAAATTGATTGGAGCGATCTGAAGAACAACGCGGACTCGCGAAAAGACTGATACCAAAAACAAGCGGCATGTTCGCGAGTTAATCTCCAACCTGACTTTGCCCACTCCGTCGCCGCCCACTCCAGCGTGAAAACAAACTTCTCACCGCTCTTCTCATGATCTGGGTCTGGAACATCCTGCTGCTGACTCCGCTGTTGCTTGTGGTTGTCATCATGGGCGTGGTGGGATGGTCAACGCGCTGCCTGTCCGTGGAGACGGAGGACGATGATGCAATGTTCATCATTGATTGGCCGTGGTTCGCACGAGGTTTCATCGCGCCAGCGTCACTTTGGTTTCTGATGAACATCGGACTCTCCTTTCATCTCCAGCCATTCATGCCCGCGATTCAATTGGCCAAAAATGCCGGAGGCAACTGGCTCACGCCGTTCCTTAGAGTCATGGATAGCGGATTGATCCTGATCGGTTCTTTTTGGGGTGCGTTCACTCTTGTCTGGGTGCTGCTGCGGGTGCAACGGGAGATTCGCGAGGATTTGAAACTTGAATTTCATGGCGTTTGTTTCACGGCACTCGCGATCCTGTTTCTGCCCGCAGCTTTCTTGATTTACCTATGGGGTTGGTGGGCACTGGGCACGTCCGTCATGTTGATCTGCACGCCGATTGCCTCGTACGCCGCGCCTGTCATCCGCAAACCGGTGAAGTCTCCCGGCTACTCGCGCGCCGTCGCGAGGATGAAGTTCGGCAAATACGCGCAGGCCGAGGCGGAGATTTTGAGACAACTCGAAACGGCGGAGAATGATTTTGAAGGATGGATGATGCTCGCGGAACTTCACGCCACGCGCTTCAAGGAACTCCGCGAAGCCGAGCAGATCATCCTCGACGTTTGTCTGCAACCCGACATCTCACCGTCGCAAATCTCCGTGGCACTCCACAAACTCGCGGACTGGCAGATCAGCGTGGAGTCCGATACCGAAGCGGCAGCGCGCTCGCTGGATTTAATCTCCGACCGATTACCCGGCACGCACCTCGCCTACATGGCAGAGATGAGGCGCAGGCAACTTCCACAAACCAACGCCGAGTATCGCGAACAACAGGAAGTTCGCCCCGTGCCATTGCCCGCGACCACCGGCAATGTGAGCGAACAAATTGTCGCCGACAGAAATGCCGCCGATACGCAAAGCACCGTCGCTCTCGTCAATCAACTCAGCGAAGCACTCACGCGCAATCCACAAAACATCTCCGACCGCGAGAAACTGGCACGCCTGCTAGCAGAGCCGCTAGGCAAAGTGGAGTTGGCCGTAGAGCAGATCGAGTTACTGCTCGGCATGGGAAGTCAACCGGACGTGAAGCGCGTCGAATGGCTGACGCTGATCGCGGGCTGGCAGTTGCAATTGCTCAATGACGAAGCCGCCGCGATGGAGACACTCGCGAAGATCATAGCCGACTTCCCCAACACACCGCAGGCGTTCGCAGCGCAACGCCGATTGAATTTGATTAAGGCGGATGTCGCTGCGAGGAAAACTTGAACGATGATTTCTGAACCTGATGGCACTCGTCGCGCGGCGACGAGTAGTGCCGCCCGCAGCGGCGCAACATCTTCGCAGAATACGCAATCTCCCACGAAAGCGTTCCGCCGCTGAACGCGGAGGGGTTGTCGCAGCGCGACAACCACTACCTTGCTGTACCGTTCGCTCGCGCCTTCGCTTCTGGAATCCAACCTTCCAATTGTTTCACGCGCACTTCATCCAGCGGATGCGTGCGGAGAAATCCCGGCGTATCGCTGCCGTGTTGCTTGTTGAATTCGCCAAAGCGTTTCCAGAAATCCACCGCCGCTTCCGGGGCATAACCCGCGCGCGTCATGTAAATCAATCCGATGTGATCCGCCTCGGATTCTTGGGCACGACTGTGCGGGAGTTCCGCGCCGACTTTTGTCCCAACACCGTAAGCAAGCTGCGCCACCGCCTGCCAGCGCGGATCGGTGTTCGCCAAACCTGCGCCAAGCAAACTACCGCCCGTCTGAATGACCATTGCCTGACTCATCCGTTCGCCGCCGTGACGCGCCACAGCATGAGCGATCTCATGTCCGATCACTGTCGCAAGACCGGCTTCGTCTTTCGTGACGGGAAGAATGCCCGTATAGACGCCGACCTTGCCGCCGGGCAGACAAAACGCATTCGCCTCCTTGCTCTCGAACACCACAAATTCCCACTTCGCATCCGGCATATCCTTGCCCGCCACCGCAGCAATGCGTTGGCCCACGCGCTGCAACATCGCATTTGCCTGAGCATCTTTGCTGATGGGCACTTGCTTCTTCGTTTCCTCGAAACTTGTCAGGCCCAGTTGCATCTCCTGCCCCGGTGACATCAGACTCAACTGCGACCTGCCCGTGACCGGAACAGTGCTGCAACCCGTGAAAAGAAATGCCAAGAAGGTCGCGACGGCAGATACGACCAGAAGTTTATGCGAAATGGTTTGGATGAATTGTCTCATGCACATAGACAACCAAAACGCGGAAGAAAAACAATCCTGAAACGGAGGAATGTGTTGAACGCAATCGTCCGTGAGCCTGCCAGAATTGAGGGGCACATGCCTCAAGATGCGCCCTCTGCTAACCCGCGCTTGGATCGGAATTGATTCGCCGCTGTTTCCCCTTACCCTGCGCGCGTGTTGTTGCTCGCGCTCGAAACTTCCTGTGATGAAACCAGTGCCGCCGTCGTGCGCGATGGCGTGGTTTGCTCCTCCGTGGTTTCGTCGCAAATCCAGATGCACGCCGAATATGGCGGCGTCGTCCCGGAACTCGCGGCGCGCGAACATCTGAGAAACTTCCTGCCGGTTGCCCAATCAGCCCTGAGCGAAGCGGGCGTCACCGCCGCGCAACTGGACGCCGTCGCCGCCACGCAAGGGCCGGGATTACCCACCGCGCTACTCGTCGGTTTCAAAGCGGGACAAGCGTTTGCCTTCGCGCTGAGAAAACCTTTCATCGGCATCCATCATCACGAAGCGCATCTCTACTCGCCGTGGATTCGCAGCCGGAGTGTGGCCGAGTTCGATCAATTTCAACCCAACGTCTCGCTCATCGTCAGCGGCGGTCACACCATGCTCGTGCATGTTGAATCCGAACTGAAGCATCGCGTGCTCGGCGGAACGATTGACGACGCTGCGGGTGAGTGTTTTGACAAAGCTGGAAAACTGATGGGACTGCCCTACCCCGCTGGCCCGGTGATTGATCGCCTCGCGGAAAAGGGAAATCCGAAAGCGTTCGACTTCCCGCGCCCGTTGCTCAACGACACCAATGACGATTTCAGTTTCAGCGGCCTCAAGACTTCCATCCGCTATTTCCTGCGCGACCATCCGGCGTTGTTGGAGAACGATCAATCCATCCGCGACCTCTGCGCCAGCGTGCAAGCCGCCATCGTAGAAGTGTTGGTGAAGAAAACCCTGCGCGCCGCCAAGCGACTCGACGTGAAATGTGTGACTGCATCCGGCGGCGTCACCTGCAATCGCGCGCTCCGCACCGAACTCGCCCGCGCCTGCGAACGCAACCAACTCACGCTCCGCCTCGCCGAACAATCCCTCTGCACCGACAACGCCGCGATGATCGGGATTCTCGCCGAGCGAAAATTTCTGGCCGGACACATCGCAGTAAGTTTGGATGAAGACATTCAGCCGGGTTGGGCGTTGGCCTAGCCCCCGGCGCGCGGACGGTCCCTCGTCCGCAGCGGGTAGAGGAGGAATGACGCGTGTGGTTTTTTAGAGCTTCTACCAATGGTTTTCCGTCGTGAATTCGCCCTGGGAGTTGCTGGATGGCTTGGCTTCCGCGCATGATAAATCCATTCATCCATTCATCCGTTTTTCTCCGTGTCCATCCGTGTCTATCCGTGGTTCAATTCCATCGTGACTGTGAACACCGAAGCCATCGCCAAACTTTGCCCCGCGTGTGGGCTGTGCTGCAATGGCGTGCTGTTTGGTGACGTGGAATTACAGCGCGGCGATGATGCGAAGCGGCTCACCAAGCTCGGCGTGGAGTTATTCAGCAAGGGTCGCAAGACCGCGTTCGCGCAGCCGTGCGATTGTTTGGTGAAGGGGCTTTGCAGTATTTATGCTGATCGCCCCAAGCGTTGCGCGGCGTTTGATTGTGGGTTGCTCAAGCGGGTTCAACGCGACGATCTCTCCGCCGCAGTCGCGCTCAAGAAAATTGCCGAAGCCAAACGTCGCGCCGCTGAAGTTCTCAAACTCGTCCGCTCGCTCGGCAACACAGATGAATCTCTCCCACTCAACCAACGCTACTCCGCCGTGATCGCACAACCGATTGATATGTCTGCGGACGAAGCGGAGATAGAGCAGCGCGGTGAATTGATGATGGCGGT
>JAYUAV010000325.1:0-2776 GCA_043741175.1 Verrucomicrobiota bacterium | reverse complement strand
TGCCGCGAATCGCCTTCGCCCTAGAACAACCCGATCAGCGCGGCGTTCCCGTGCGCTTCGCGGAGGCGACGGCTTCTGCATTCGCTCAGGCGTCAAACTATCGCGGCCCGATGGCTGTCGTGAATTACAACCACGACGGGCGCAACAGTCTCTTCGTCCTCGAAGGCGATAAGGGCTTTCGACTCTTGAATAATATCGGCGGACATTTCGAGCCGCTCGGAGATTTGTTGCCGGGAAAACCGGGAGCGAATTATCGCCGCGTACTCGTCGGTGATCTCAACAACGACCGCGCCGAAGACCTTGTCGTGCTGGGCGAACAGGCGTCGCACGTCTTCAGTTTCGCCACTAATGGGCGCGTCCGAGAAGTCACCGCTATGACCGGACTCAAGACGTTGCAGGGTCGCGACGGCGTGCTGACGGACTTGGACTTCACTGGCAAACTCGATCTGCTCACCGTCCTGCCGGAGGGTCGCGGCCTGCGGGTCTATCGCAATCTCGGCAATTCGTTTTTTCAGGATAAGACCGCCGACTCCGGCCTGCCCGCCACGCTCGTGGGCGCGGAGCGTCTCGCGGTCGAAGACTGGAACAACGAAGACGTGCCCGGAGTTTTTATTTCTCAAACTGGCAAGCCGCCCTCCTTCTTCGCCAAACAACGCGCCGGAAATTTTGCAACCACCAACGCCCCGACCGGCTGGCCTGTGGGAAATGTCCTTGCGACCGCTGACTTGGATAATGACCTGCGCGCCGATCTCGTCGTGGCGGGCGATGCCAGCATCGAAATTATTTTTGCGAGCGGCAAATCGCGGCTGAGTCTTCCACTGCGCGAGTTGAAGGTGAACAATATCTTACTGGCCGACTACGACAACGACGGCTGGTTGGATGTGATCGCTTACGGAAACGGATTGCGCGTCTGGCGCAATCAAGGTTCAGCGGGGTGTACCGATGTCACCGCTGCGCTCGGCTTGGATAAAATTGCGGGCGTGGATTCCATCGTCGCCGCTGACTTCGATGCGGACGGCGACACAGATTTGATCGCGGCCAGCAGCAGCGGCTTGCAGTTCTGGCGCAACGATGGCGGCAACTCGAACCGACAGTTAAAACTCCGGCTCGTGGGCAATCGCTCCAACGCCAGCGCGCTCGGCGTGCGCGTGGAACTGGCGGCGGGCAACTGGCGCACCCTCCGCACGCTGCAACAACTCCCACTCGAGATCGGCGTCGGCAAACATGACAAGCTCGATGCCGTCAAGGTTCGTTGGTTTGACCTCACCAGCAGCCTCGTGGATTTGCCGATGCAAACGAACGTGATGACGCTCGATGAATTGACCCTGCCCTCCGGCTCGTGTCCCTACCTCTACGTTTGGGACGGCCATGAGTTCAAATTCATCACGGACATTCTCGGCGCAGCTCCGCTGGGATTGCCCGTCGCCAAGTCGCATTACATCGAAGCCGACCCGGAAGAATTCCTCGCGCTGGGCGGTGAAGATAAATTTTTGCCGCGCGACGGTACGTACGAAATCCGCCTCACCGAAGAACTTCGCGAAGTGCTTTATCTCGATGAAGCCTCGCTCGTCGTCGTGGATCATCCGAGCGACACCGTGGTTTTGCCCACGAGCAAATTGCATCCGGGCAAACCGTTCCCACCGCATGAACTCTGGACGCTGCGGCCAGTGGCTGAATTGAAACACGCGACGCGCAGCGACGGCCTGGACGTGACTGCCGCGCTCGCCACTACCGATCAGCAAATGGTTTCGCCCGTGAAATTGCGCGAAGCTCAACTGCGCGGACTGGCCGAGCCATTTTTTGTGACGATGGATTTCGGCGCATTGCCGACGAATCGCCCGCTGGTTCTCGCGCTCAACGGCTGGCTGCGTTTCGGCGGCGGTATGGCGAACATCGGCGCATCACTCGACGCGAACTTGCCGTTTCCATTCCCGACTCTGGAAGCAGAATTGCCGGATGGTTCATGGAAAAAAGTGGATGTAAATGTCGGCGCGCCCTGCGGCAAAACCAAAACCATCCTCGTTGATCTGGAAAACAAACTGCCCTCCGGCACGCGCCAACTCAGGCTCACGACCGCGTTTGAAATTCATTGGGACTCCGCCGCGCTCTGTGAAAAAGTTTCCGACGCTCAAAACAAACAAGTTCAATTCACGTCTGACCGCACTGATCTCCGCTGGCGCGGTTTCAGTGAGTTTCAAAATCTGCCCACTAGTCTGCCGCTCACGCCGAACTACACAAAACTCCGCACCGCTGCTCCGTGGCGTCGCACGCCGTCCGGCTGGTGTACGCGTTACGGCGAGGTGAATGAATTGGTAAACACACGCGACAACGCGCTCGCACTCCTCAACGGCGGCGATGAACTCGCGTTGTCATTCCGCGCGGACAAACTCCCGCCGAAGCCCTCTGGATTTACCCGCAGCTTTTTCCTGCACGTCGTCGGCTGGGACAAAGACGCTGACTTTCATGTTGGCCAGGGCTCGCGAGTCGAACCGCTGCCCTTTCGCGGCATGGACGATCAGGCATACGATCAGTTGATTCGTCCAAGCACGATCAACGACGAGTGGATCAAAAAATACAACACCCGCTGGATCGGTCCGATGGTGCTAGGGAAGAATAAGCGCTGAACCTAGGTGCGCTAAAGTCTAATGCCTTTCGGAAATTCCGTGCGGCAGGAGCGCCGGTCTGCGACCGGCTTGTGGGTTGGTGGAGGCAGGTGCTGCCACACTTCACAGAAACACTACACGGGCCGAAGGTTTCCAACCGCAAAGCCGGTCGC
>JAYUAV010000324.1:0-2065 GCA_043741175.1 Verrucomicrobiota bacterium | reverse complement strand
ACCACGAAATCATATCCACCTTGTTCAACACCGTTGCGTCGCCCCGTTATTTGTCGAGCCGCCTATTTCGGCTTCAACTGCGGGAACAGGATCACGGGATAGATGTCTTCAACCAATCCTCTACACGCAGTCCGATGACTCGACTGAACTCGTTCGTGTTGCTGCTCACCAGCGTCAACCCATGCGCCAGACAAATTGCCGCGATCTTGAGATCGTTTGGCCCGATGACAAGGGAACGCGCTTCCAAGTCGTGACGGATGGTGGCGTAGTGTGATGCGGCAGCATCATCGAACGGCAGTGAGGTGAAGTGTTGAAAAATATTGGTCAAGGCAGCAAGACGTCGCTCACGTCGTTCGTATTTGTTTGCACCGTGCCAGAGTTCAGCTTTGACGATGGAACAGAGCAAGATTTCGGAGGGAGAAACGCGGTTCAGTCGCTGTTCAATCGGGCCACGAGGATTTTTCAGATGATGAATCCATGCGTTCGTGTCGAGGAGGCAAGCCATCACCATTCCTCCCGCTTTTCAGATTCGCCCTGTGGCGGGCGCTCGAACGGCTCAGTCCCCCAATCCGCTCTGATTCGCTCCCAGAAACCGGCTGGCCAGGTTGTCGCGCCATTTTTCTTTTTCTCTGCGACCTCTAGGACACTGCGGACAATCTGCTCCACAGAAGCGGCAGTCTCGGGATCAAGCGTTTGAAGTTTGCGATCCAATTCAGCGGCGATGGCAGTCATGGAGTCAGTTTATGTCGCAAGCCAGATTTTGCAACGCCCCTATTTCGGCTTCAACTGCGGGAACAGGATCACGTCGCGCCGAAATGCTTTTGAGCGAGTCTTTGCACGGAGGGCAGATTCACAAACACGCCGGGCGTCAGCACCTTCACACCTTGATAATCCGGCTGGTCGAAGTGACCGCGCGCCGTGTTGACCGTGATGATAAAATCAACGGGCACAGCCAGCGCACATTCGAGGAAACGGTTGTCGGGCTTGTGGCGGATGACATCGAGTTCGGTCAGCGGATAACAAGGCTCGACGGCGGACACGATGCGTTGCAACAGATCGGGATGATCGGCGAGAACTTCCTGATACTCTTCGATCATGGCGGGTGACGCCCATGTATGAATCTTGTTCGCGAGGCAAAGCTCCAAGATCAAAGCCGCCGGGTTGACCGGGTTCGGCAGCGTGGCGAGCTTCAGGACGCAGGTATCAAGGACGACTTTCAAGGTAGGGCTTGGCGCGGCGCAACGCGAGGGAACGACGCTTCTTCTCCACACAAGCCACCGCTTCCGCGTCGGTCATGGTTTTGCCAGCGTTGGCGCGATGGGCGCGGGCGAGTTCGGGCGAGAGTCTGAAACTCACCAGTTTGCCGCCGACGATTGCTTTCGCTTGCATGGGTTGAGACTAACCCGGCTCAGATGGTCTGACAAGCAGCGCGATTTCACAGGGTGTGATTCAAAGTGACGGTCAGCATTTATGGTGGGAGTTCTCGCGCTGCGAGAACTCCGCCCGCGTAGAGCGGGCGGATTAGGGCGACAAGGGATTGCGCCGCTGTACGCGGCACTACGCCTCGCAGCGCGAGGCGTTCCACCACCTGACCGTCACTTTGAATCGCACCCAATTTCACAGCGCAATTTCACTTCGGCTTCAACTGCGGGAACAGGATCACGTCGCGGATGTTTTCCTAGCCGAGGCGAACGGCTATTTCTTGGCGAGCGCGCACGAGTTAATTTGGCAGACGTATGATTGAAAATATCGTGCAACAACTTGCGCCTCACCTTTTGGCGAGGGTAAAGTCTAGTCGAGACAACTACGCGGCAGAGAAAACCGAACAACTTACGAATTCCCATGAAACCTAAAGTCTACAAGGTTGCGATCGACATCAAAAACAGGCCTCAGATGGTCGGTTTTGTGAACGAGATAAAATATCTGAAATCTAAATTCCCAGATATGCAGCACCCATGTGAGCAATTTTGCGATGAAGCCATTTGGGAAATAAGCCGTGATGAACCCATCTTTTTTGAAAAAGTCGGCTTGGAATTCCGCCATGCAAGCGAACCGCTAAATCATG
>JAYUAV010000323.1:0-4037 GCA_043741175.1 Verrucomicrobiota bacterium | reverse complement strand
ATTCACGGATAACCAAGTCAACTCGTCGAAGAACACTTCGCCATCCGCTTTGCTGAAGTAACCATCCTTGATGCCCCAGTCGGCGACGGTGCGTGCGATGCGATGGATGAGCTGGCGCACGGATGTTTCGCGCTCAGGAGTATTCTGTTCGCCGTAGAAATATTTCGACACGACAACCTTCGTCGCGAGCACCGACCATGACTTCGGCACTTCGACGTTGTCTTGCTTGAAAATGACCTTGCCGCCGTCGTCGGTGATCTCGGCGGTGCGCTTGTCCCACTCGATCTGATCGAACGGCTTCACCTTGGCATCACTGAAGACGCGCTTGATGGGGAGCGATTTTCCAGAGGAGGATTTCTCCGGACGCATTCCGCGCGCAGGAGCGGCACTGGCGGCGCGGCGATTGGAGGATTTGGAGGGGGCTGTCATAACATCTTCACGAGCATCAATCATGGTATTCCTTCTGGTTTAGTTTTTCCCGTGTTATTGCACAGCCTTCCGAGGACAAAAATTCACCTAAAAACGTCAATAAATCGCTAATTCCTCAGGAAGCCGGGCTGTTTTCCGAAAACGAAATTCCCCCATTAGTGGTGGAACGCGGCCATCTTGCTACCACGGATTGTATGGCTCAAGACTTTTTTCAAAATAATTTATTGGAAAGATATTCGCAGAGGGAAAAATCAATTTTCTCCCGCCAAACGGACGGATTCCTGAGTTGTTCCCAGCGGTGAATAACTCGGTAAGCCGGGCATGTCTTCCGGGTGCGTCCGCCGTGGGAGGGGTTAAGCCCACGTTCTCTGACTTCTTTGGATTAGCGACTATCAGCCCAGACTAGCTGTTCCTTCGGAGTTCTGGATCAATCCCGCCCGAACCGCGAGGCGATCTTGCCGGACTTGGCGTTGTTGGCGGGAGTCGGAGCGCGTTCTGTGAAAAGCGTGACTCCTTTGAGTACGTCCATCGCGCGTTGGAGTTGGGGATCGCGGGCGTTGCGGACGAGTTCGCGTTCTTTTTCATCCACGGATTCCGGGCCGCCGGGAGTCACACGGAGTCGGGCGAGGTGTTCTTCTTCGTCGCTCATTGGAACGATGATGTCAGGCGTGATGCCGTGTTCGTGAATGACCTTGTGGCTGGGCGTGTAGTATTTGGAAGTGGTGAGGCGCAAGGCAGAACCGCCTTCCAATGGCATAATTTCCTGCACGGAACCTTTGCCGAAAGTTTTTTCGCCGATGATGATGGCTTTGTTTTTGCCGAGAGCGGCGCAGTCTTGGAGACAGCCAGAAACAATTTCGGACGCACTGGCACTGCCGTAATTGACGAGGACAACCATCGGCATGTCCCGGAATTCGCCATTGCGTCCGGTAACTTTGCGTTCGGTGTTCTTGTTGGCGTTGCGGCCTTCGGTGCTGACGACGAGTTGGTTTCGTGGGAGGAAACGTTCACAGACTTCAACGGCCTGATCCAGCAATCCGCCGGGATTGCCACGCAGGTCGAGGATGAGCGATTGCATTCCGTTGCCCTTCATTTTTTTCAACGCAGCATCCAGTTCGATGCTTGTGCGTTCACCGAATTGAGTGAGGCGCACGTAGCCGATCTTGTGATCGAGCAGTGGGAATTCCTTTTTGCCATTCACGTCTTTGGCCATGTCCACCTTGATGATGGCGCGCGTGAGTTTGTATTCGTTCGTTTCCTTGGAGGTCGGACGTTGCAACGTGAGTGTCACGTCGGTGTCAGGTTCGCCGCGTAGAAGTTTCACCGCATCTTCGACGGACATTTTCTCCGCGCTCTTGCCATCAATCTTCATGAGGCGATCTCCGGCAAGAATTCCTGCGCGGTAGCCGGGCGTGTCTTCAATGGGCGTGACGACTGTGACGTAGCTGTCGCGAATCTGAATGACGATACCGAGGCCGCCGAATTGTCCCCGCGTATCGCTCTGGAGTTCTTTGTAGCGTTCGGGATCGAGGAATTCGCTGTGCGGATCAAGCGTATCCACCATGCCGCGCAACGCGCCATGCACGAGTTGTTGATAGGTGAGATTCGTTCCGTCCACATAATCTCGGCGGACTTTTTCCATGACGAACGAAAACAGTTCGAGATTCGGATACGGCGAATCTTTTTCCGCTGCCGATGCTGTGGCAAAATAAACCCGTGCGCCGAGAAGCAGGTTGAGGGCGAGCACCGTGGTGACCAGTCCGTAAATAAAGCGTTGTTTCATATCACTGAAAGTTTCGTTCGGATGACAATAGGTTCACGCGGCGTGAATGGCAAGATGCGCCGCTGGTGTTTGCCTAGAATTGGTAGTTTAACCGGGGCGGTTACGGGAATGTTTCTGTGAAGCTGAGTCGTAGCGAATGGGATGTTGAATGGGATTGCCCGAAGACCCGCAGCATGGCAGTCTGCGTCCTCACTGAACTGAATTTATCAAACATGCATACACCAAAACGTATTGTTGAGAAGACGCCGCCCACAAAGAAAGACGACTTGATCGTCATCACTGGCGCGGGCGGTTTCATTGGCGGCAACCTCGCGTTGCACTTCACCAAAAAGGGTTTCACCAACATCCGCGCCGTGGATAAAAAGCCAATCTATGAGTGGTATCTCACCGTGCCCGGCGTCGAGAACCTCTGCCTCGACGTGAGCAGCGAAGAGAATTGCCATCGCGTCTGCCAAGGCGCGGTCGAAGTCTATAACCTCGCTGCCGACATGGGGGGCATGGGTTTCATCGAGAAATTCCGCGTTGAATGTCTGCGCTCGATTCTCATCAACACGCACATGGTTGAAGCCGCTTACAAGGCGGGCACGCGCCGCTATTTCTATTCCTCGTCTGCCTGCGCCTACAACACGGACTTGCAAAAAGACCCGAAGGTTCGCGCGCTCAAAGAATCTGATGCTTACCCGGCGATGGCCGAGCGCGGTTACGGCTGGGAGAAGCTCGTTAGCGAAATGTTCTGCGAAGAATACTGGCACGAGCGCGGCATGAAGACCTTCATCGCGCGCTTCCACAACGTCTATGGCCCGAACGGCACTTGGGACGGTGGACGCGAGAAAGCTCCCGCAGCCATGTGCCGCAAAGTCATCGAGGGGATTGATAAAAGAGACTTGAGCATCAACATCTGGGGCAACGGCGAACAGACGCGGAGCTTCATGTATATCGACGACTGCGTGAAGGGTATTGATATGATCACGCATTGTGACGACCTCATCGCCACGCCCATCAATCTTGGTTCAAGCGAACTTGTCTCCATCAACACACTCGTCAGCAAGGTCGAGAAGATCGCCGGTGTGAAGATGAAACGCAGTTACAATCTCAACGCGCCGCAAGGTGTGGCCGGTCGCAACTCCGACAACACGTTCATCAAGAAAGTTCTCAAGTGGGAACCCAACACCACGCTCGATAAAGGACTTGCCGCCACCTACAAGTGGATCAAAGAGCAATACAACTATCGCAAGGCCGGCAAGCGCGTGGGTATTGGCTGATGAAAAAACTCTAAAAAAACCAAATATGAGAATGTTGTTGATCGTATTATCGCTGGTGTTTTCAACACGATTGGTGTCGGCGGGTGAAATAAGCACCAACTTTTGGGATAAGTGCTCTGAACGTGCAATATCCCTTCATCGCTACGCTGGAGAGATGAGTGATTATTGTTCAAAAAATGAGGTCAAAGACCTCAAAATTAACAATCACGCAGCTCTTGTCGTGATCCAGTTATTGGAGGTTCATCTCAAACTCAAAGCAACAACTTTAACTCCGTTAAGTGAAGTAAAGAAGGCGGTAAAAGTGAACATCTATTTGACTCTCCTCACGGAGAAGTCGAGCGCAGTGACGATGCAAATCTTAGCATTTTCTAAATTGACCGACGAGCAGAAGAAGGATTTGATTGAAAAAACGGAGAAGGCCAATCAGCTAATTACAAAGCTTCACGCTGATGTGGCTCAATATATTCAAGATGTTTCAGAAATGGGTTTGTGATAAATGGTTAGAGGTTCCGCAAATACTCATGAAAAACTTATCTGTAAGTGACCTGACTGTTTCAAAGCCG
>JAYUAV010000322.1:0-4586 GCA_043741175.1 Verrucomicrobiota bacterium | reverse complement strand
TCGCACCTAAACTTCCCGCCCAACCATGAACGAGTTTGAACTCATCGCCCGACTCACCCCTTCGCTGCCGACGAATGACTCCGTTGTCGTCGGTGCGGGTGATGACTGTGCGGTGTTGGAGTGTGGCGATCCGTTGCGGCAACTGCTGTTCAAGACGGACGCCGTCGTGGAGGGAATCCATTTCACCGACGAAACGCCGCCGGAAAAAATCGGGCGCAAGGCGCTGGCGCGCGCCTTGAGCGACATTGCAGCGATGGCGGGAACGCCCGGCGCGGCGTTGGTGACGATGGCGTTGCCGAAGAATTTCTCGCCGGAGTTTGTGGAGAAGATTTATGCCGGCATGAACGCGCTCGCCTCACAACATGGCGTGGCAATTGTCGGCGGAGAGACCACGACGAACCCGGAGCGCGTGCTGATTTCCATCTCGCTCACCGGGTTTGTACTGCGCGGCAAAGCGGCCTTGCGATCCGGCGCAAAAGTTGGCGATGCGATCTTTGTCACCGGCGAACTCGGCGGCTCGCTCGCAGGGAGGCATCTGGACTTCGAGCCACGCCTCGCGGAAGCACGCTGGCTGGCAGAAAACTTTTCCGTTCACTCAATGATGGACGTGAGCGATGGATTGGCGGGTGATCTGCCGCATATTCTTCGCGCGAGCGGGGTGGGCGCGGAGTTGTTGAAATCCGCCGTGCCCATCAGTCGCGCAGCGAAGGAAAATTCCAAGCGCGGTGATGCGGCGAAGCCTGCGTTCGTGGCCGCGCTCACGGATGGGGAGGATTTTGAATTGGTCTTCACCGTCGCCAGTAAACAAGCCGTGCCGGTGCTGGATGCGTGGAAGAAAAAATTTCCCGACGTGAAGCTCAGTTGCATCGGGAGAATCATCGCGGGCGATGGCATCCGGCTGCGCGATAAAACTGGCATTCGTCCATTCTCAGCACATGGCTACGTTCATTTCTCGTGAGAGAAATCCTTGCGATAACAGGCTACGCGGTTAGAGTTCTGCCATGATAAAGACGGTCGAGCCATCTCCAATGCCGCTGCAAAACGCACCCATCTGGCCGCTATCAGTCGCCGCTTACCGCGCGCTCGGCGAGGCGGGACTCATACCCAAGAACACCGAACTGTTGTTCGGCTTCGTCTATCGCAAACTGTCAAAATCACCAATTCACAGTTCACTGGCAATGCGTCTGGCGCGGATGCTCCAAGCTGTCGCAAAACCCGGATTACTCATCCGCACTGAACAACCCGTCACCTGCGTTGATTCCGAACCAGAGCCAGACGTGTCCGCTGTGCGAGGTGACGAGAAGGATTTCTGGACTGATCATCCGCATACGGCTGAACTTGTCATTGAGGTTTGCGTCACGAGTGTGGACTATGACCGCTCGAAACTTCCCGCCTATGCCGCTGCTGGTGTAAAGGAGTGCTGGCTGGTTCTCGTCGAGCAAAAGCTGGTGGAAGTCTATCGTCAACCCGCTGGCGACAAGTTTGCCGAATGCACGACCCACGGGCCGGGCGGAAAACTTACCAGTTCATCCGTGCCGGAATTCTCCGTTCAACTGGATGCGCTGTTCACCCGGTAGCAGTTTACGTTTTTAATTAGGGCTGGTTGAACTCGCTTTCACAATCCAGCCGAGCCTTCATGGAATTCATCTCTCACAGCCCTGCCGAAACCGAATCCCTCGGCGAACGCTGGGGACGCGAAGCTCAAAGCGGTCTCGTCATCGCCCTGAGCGGTGATCTCGGTGCGGGCAAGACGCAATTCGTACGCGGTTTTGCGCGCGGACTCGGTGTGACGACGCGGGTTCACTCGCCGACGTTCACACTCGTGAACGAATACAGCGGCGGGCGACTGAAGTTGTTTCATCTCGATCTCTATCGCTTGGAAACTCGCGATCATATTCGCAGCGCGGGCATTGAGGAATTTCTCCAGCCGGACGGCGTGGCAGTGATCGAGTGGGCGGAGCGGTTAGAGGATGGAAGATGGAAGATGGAAGATGGAAAAATCAGGAAAGTGAAAATTCAAATTACCAGCGAGACGGAACGACGGATTATTTATGAAGATTCTGGCGCTTGATTTCAGTTCTGCACAACGCAGTGCTGCCGTGTTGATTGATGGCGACGCAACCGCGCATGAAGCGGTTGACTCATCGCCGGGACGCGACATGAAGCCGTTCGCGCTGATTGAATCGGCGTTGCGACTGGCGAAGCTGGAACGCGAAGCCATCGAGTGCATCGCCGTAGGGATCGGGCCGGGTTCGTACGCAGGTATCCGCGTGGCGATCTCGCTGGCGCAAGGCTGGCAACTGGCAACTGGCGTAAAACTTCTCGGCATCAGCAGTGTGGATTGTATCGCAGCAGAGGCTGCGGCGGACGGCGTGAGTGTAAAATTCAGCGTGGCGATTGACGCGCAGCGCAGTGAGTTTTATCTCGCGAGCTATGAAACAAGTGGCGGCGTGAAGGAAACATATCCGTTGAAACTTGCGACGCTGGCCGAAGCGCAAGAGCGGGGGAGCGCAGGGGAGTTGCTGATTGGGCCGGAGGCGACGCGTTGGTTTCCGCAGGGACGGATTATTTTTCCACATGCGGCGATGCTCGCGCGATTGGCGACGCGGCGTTCAGACTTTGTGACCGGGGAAAAGTTGGAGCCGATTTATCTGCGCGAGACGACGTTTGTGAAAGCACCGCCAGCGCGTGCGCTGCCAGCGTGACACCGCACCGTCCTCACTGCGCCTTGGTATTCGGGCTTCCTTGCTTCATCTGCCGATGCACGAAGAAATAGTAAAGCACACCGATCACGCCCACGAAGCCAACGAGCCAGAACGTGACCTTGTGCATCTCGCCTTTGCCGATGTCGCCGCCGATTCTGACGCCGAGATAGCACAGCACTGCGGACCAGATCGCCGAGCCGATCAGCGTGTAGAGAGAGTATTTCCAGAAATTCATCCGCACGATGCCTGCTGGGATGCCGATGAGGTGGCGAACCACGGGGAGCAATCGTGCCGCAAAAATTCCCATGGCGCCGTAGTGTGAAGCCCAACGTTCTGCGCCTTCAATTTTTTCAGCGGAGATAAAAAAGTATTTTCCATAGCGCATCACGAACGCTCGCCCAGCCGAACGCGACACCCAATACATCACCGCTGCACCAACCCATGATCCCACCGCTCCCGCGATGACGATGGCGATCTGCGCCGTCCATCCAGTGAGGCGCGCGCCAAAGAAAGGAATTCCATCCGTCCATGCCAGATGCGCGGCGGGTGGGATGACAACTTCACTCGGCAGCGGGACGATGGAGCTTTCCACCGCCATGAGCAAAGCCACGGCCCAGAGTCCCCAGATTTTGAGAACGCTGAAGTACCAGTCAATCATCGGCTGCAACAGTTGTTTCATGTGGGGCGGGTTTATAGCTGAACTAGGCGAGTCTGTGCAAACTCTCAATTCTCCGGTTTTGCACTTCCCGTCGAGCGTGCGTGCGGTCTAACCTCGCATCAGCATGGACTATTTCTCAATGATTGATTGGCAGGCAGGCTTCAGTGCCGGGCGATTTCTCTGGATCGAGTGGCACTTCTGGAAGGTGATCGGCTGGCTGGGCAACCTTGTCTTCATGTCGCGCTTCATCATCCAATGGCTCGCCACGGAAAAGAAAAAGCGCGTCATCGTGCCGTCGGCGTTCTGGTGGTTGAGTCTTGTCGGGACGTTGTTGCTGCTGAGTTATGCGCTGTTCCACACGCACGACTCTGTCATTATCTTCGCTTACGCCTTTGCTTGGATTCCTTACATCCGCAATCTCGTCATCCATCGCAGGCACAAAAAAGCGCACACGGCTTGTGCCGCGTGCGCTAATGTCTGTGCGCCTGAATCAAACTTCTGTGCCGCGTGCGGCGCGAAGCTGCCAGAGGACGCTGCCTCGGCAACGTGAAATCACTTCTTGGGTGGAGCGGTAGGAGCGGCGGCGGGTTTCGCGGCGGCGGGTGCGTTAGCCGGAGCGTTGCCGAGAGGGATACCATACTTTGTGAGGATTGGCTGGTAATCCGGGTGTGACCTGCCGAATTCGCTCAATCGTATCGCGATGGCCTGCAACCCTTGCATTTGTTTCTCGTAAGAACCGCCCTGCTTTTCAATCTGGCCCATCACCTGTGTGATCTGGGAGATTTGCGGTTGCATCTGAGTGACAGCGGCACTGTTTAGGTTACCTTCTCGCCAGAAAAACAATCCTACAATTACGGCAGCAACCAAAACTACCAGTCGAAGTGTGTGAACCTGCGCCTCCAACGCAGCGCACGTCTGTTTTAATTCCTCATTGTCGGAGGAGCTGAAAGATTTTACCGGATCGGTGTTGATGGATTCGCTCATAATAAATGTGTCTTAATGGATTACTTGGAGGGCTTGGCTGCTCCGGTCGCCGCTTGGGGTTGCTTGCCGATGATCGTTTCGAGCACTGGGTTGATGGCGGGATGAGTTTTGGCGTACTCCATGGATTCCGCAACGAGTCCCTTCACGATTCCCTCGCTCTGTTGCAGTGCATTGAACTGTCCGATCATCGTCTGATAATTTCGCGCATTGTTGGATTTGTTGTAAAACCTCACAGCAGC
>JAYUAV010000321.1:0-14602 GCA_043741175.1 Verrucomicrobiota bacterium | reverse complement strand
AGCGTAACGGCGAACAGCTCCCCGATTCCGTGCGCCAAGGACAGCGACTCACCGGCATGTCGGGCAATCAATCCTCTTTGCCGCTCGCGGGTTCGCAGTTCGGTTTCAAGAAGCATGGCAAGGGCGGCACGTGGGTTTGCGACCTCCTGCCGCACACCGCGAAGGTCGTGGATGACCTGTGCATCGTGCGCTCGATGTTCACCGAGGCCATCAATCACGATCCGGCCATCACGTTTTTTCAGACCGGCTCGCAGATTTCCGGGCGACCCAGCATCGGCTCGTGGATTCATTACGGCCTCGGCAGCGACAACGAAAATCTTCCTTCCTTCGTCGTGCTCATCACGCCGGGCAAGGTGGATCAACCCCTCTACGCGCGGCTGTGGGGCAGCGGTTTCCTGCCGTCGGAACATCAGGGCGTGCAATTCCGCAGCGGCAAAGAACCCGTGTTGTATCTCAACAACCCCGACGGCGTCACGCCCGAGAGCCGGCGGTTGTTGATTGATCGCTTGAACGATCTCCACAAGCACACGGCGGAAAAACTCGGCGACGCCGACGTGGACGCGCGCATCGCGCAATACGAGATGTCCTACCGCATGCAATCCAGCGTGCCGGGCGTGATGGACTTGAGCAACGAGAAGCCCGAGACGTTCGATCTCTACGGCCCGGACTCACGCAAGCCGGGCACGTTCGCCGCGAACTGTCTGCTCGCGCGGCGGCTCGCCGAGAAAGGCGTGAAGTTCATCCAGCTTTATCATCAAGGCTGGGATCAACACGACAACCTGCCGAAGAACATCCAGGTGCAATGCCGCGAAACCGACCAAGCCAGCGCCGCGCTCATCACCGATCTCAAACGACGCGGCATGTTGGACGACACTCTGGTGATCTGGGGCGGCGAGTTCGGTCGCACCAGCTATTCACAAGGCAAGCTGACAGCGGACAATTACGGGCGCGACCATCATCCGCGCTGCTTCACCACGTGGATGGCCGGCGGCGGCGTGAAGCCCGGTCTGGTCTATGGCGAGACAGACGATTTCAGTTACAACATCACGAAAGGCGGCGTCCACGTCCACGATTTCCACGCCACGATGCTGCGTCTGCTGGGCATTGATCACGAGCGTCTGACTTACCTCCATCAAGGCCGCCGCTTCCGCCTGACCGATGTGCATGGCAAGGTCGTGGAGGATTTGATCGCGTGAAGAGTGTGACTTGGTCAACGAATGGTTAAGTGCTGGCGGAACGAGAAAATTTACAGCCTATCTCCGTATTAGGGCGTCACTCCAAAATCAATGTCTTGAGAATCATCTGGTGAACCGCGTCAGGATCTCGGTCGGCAAACGTGATGTAGAAAATGACCACGCAACGCCCTTCCTTGTTCTGGAAAAGATAATTATGTGCCCGGGCCTTGCTTGCCACCCGATGATCCGGGGCCGAAGACTCGTAGGAAAAGTGAATGCCGCGAACCCCACTGGCCGCGACGAAATCCTCCTGCTTGAAAGAATCCTGCGACACTTCAGGTCTGGTCGTTGCCTTCGCCCGTAACAGAGCGACTCCCGACTGAGCATCGGCGACATCGGCGGGCGCATAAACCTTGATGACGCTGCCCTCAAACGGTCCCTGACCTTTGAGCACCACCTGCCGGACGCTTGGCGCCTCCGTCTCTTGCCAGTCCGCGCCGGGCACCAGCGCCACGCCGGAATCCGCAAAGGAAACCACGCCCGCTGATGAGTCGCGCTTGTCCCCATACAATAACATGACTACCGTCGCGATGACCGAGATCCCCACCAGCACACAGATTCTCCTAAAGCTTGGCTTGCCATCGGACGACCCCGGCTCCGCGCCTTGCTTCGTGCCGATGAACTGTCCGGCCAAACCCAGCGCCAGGACGACACCCATCACCACGCCTTCGGCGATGCAAACGTAGCGGTTGACCCGGTCGAAAGCCTCGGGGCTCAGTGGGAGACAATCCAAGTTCCCGGCGAGCCGGACCGCTCCGACCGCAATCAAGAGGACGGCCGTGATGCCCATGGCCCGCTTGGCCCAACCCGCGCGGACGCGCTTCTTGTCAAAAGACATCCATCCCCAAAGCACGCCGGAAAAGATGATGATACAAGTCAGTAAGATGTTTGTGTCCATAAACGCGCCCGTCACCTAACATTTAGGTAGTCTCTGCGTTTTGCAGTCTATCTCGGTTTGTAATTTCATGTTCTTTTGGCCGTGGCGAGTTGTCTAGCACAGGATATTGAATCCTTCTTCCGAGGTGTCCGGCACTGCACCGATTATCCCGGAGGGACAAAACATGTCATTCGGGCAAATACATTCAGTCTTTGACCGCGTGGGCTTTCAGCGAATCCAGATCCGCGAACTCCAGCACTGAGATGTGGCTCGCCTCCAGCACGACCGGACAGGCTTGGCCAGCTTCAAAGGCTTGCACCCAGCTCCGCACACAGACGCACCAACGGTCGCCGGGCGTCAGGCCGGGAAAATCGTATTCGGGGCGGGGCGTGATGAGATCATTGCCTTGCAGCTCCAGATAATCCAGAAACGGCTGGGTAACCTGGCAGCAGATTGTGTGTAGTCCGCGATCTTCCGGGCCGGTGCGACAATAACCATCACGGTAAAATCCGGTCACGGGCGATTGACAGCAGCATTGCAATTCTCCGCCCAATACATTCGTCGGCATGGCGGCAGTGTGCCGCAACCTTGTATGCGGTCAAGCGATGGTCACGCGCCCTTGAGCGAGGCCATATCAATCACGAAGCGGTATTTCACGTCGCTCTTGAGCATGCGCTCGTAGGCGGTGTTGATCTCGTCCATGCGGATCTTTTCGATGTCGCACGTGATGTTGTGCTGGCCGCAGAAATCCAGCATCTCCTGCGTCTCGGGCAGGCCACCGATGAGCGAGCCGGAGAAGGAGCGGCGCCGGAAGATCAGCGGGAAGGCCGCAACCGGAAGCGGTTTCTCGGGCGCGCCGACGAGCGTCAGGTTGCCGTCGCGTTTCAGCAGGTTCAAGTAGGCGTTGATGTCGTGCGTGGCGGAGACGGCATCGAGGATGAAGTCGAAGCTGTTGGCGTGAGCGGCCATCTGAGCGTCGTCCTTGGAGATAACGACCTCGTGAGCGCCCAGGCGTTTGCCGTCCGCGACTTTGCCCGGTGACGTGGTGAACAGCACGACGTGCGCGCCGAAGGCCTTGGCGAACTTGACGCCCATGTGGCCGAGACCGCCGAGGCCGACGATGCCGACCTTCTGGCCGGGGCCGACCTTCCAGTGGCGCAACGGGGAATACGTGGTGATGCCCGCGCACAACAGCGGCGCGGCGGCGGCGAGGTTGAGATTGGCAGGCATGCGCAGCACGAAATCCTCAGTCACGACGATGCTCTGCGCGTAGCCCCCGAGCGTCGGGGCGTTGAGATGCTTGTCCATGCTGCCATAGGTCATCGTCATGTCGGTGCAGAATTGCTCCAGACCTGCGCGGCAGTCGGGGCAGGTGCGGCACGAGTCCACGAGGCAACCCACGCCAACGGTGTCACCGACTTTGAACTTCTTCACGCCGCCGCCAACCGCCGTCACGCGACCGACGATCTCGTGGCCCGGTACGGCCGGATATTGGGTGAAGCCCCATTCGTTGCGGGCGAAGTGGAGATCGGAGTGGCAGACGCCGCAGAAAAGGATTTCAATCTGCACGTCCGTGGCGGTGGGCTCGCGGCGATTGATTTGGGTAGAAGCCAGCAGCGCGGTCGCGCTGGCAGCGGAATAGGCTTTGGTTTTATACATAGATTTTGTTTTGTTTTATTTTTTGTGTTGTATTGCTCGTTGCTGACACTGTCCATCTAGGCAACGACCTTACCATCGAGATTTTCTCAAATAGTAATATGCTTCAGAGCAGCCACCCCCCAGCTAGTCATGTCAGGCTGTTGCGCGGGTTTGGCGGCCTTCCAAGGCACGTTCAAAGCTGACGAGTTGTCGGATCAAACTGTTGAACTGAGAATGTGCGCCATTGCCATGCTGCGCGGCGAGCAGGCGATACAACCGCCGATCCGCATCCACGTCTGGTGGCATTGGCAGAGCAATTCCCAGCCAACTCAAGCGCGGCGCGCCAATCTGGATCAACAGCGATTCCACCGATTCACGGCCTGCCGCGAGGTCTTCCAATCCCGCGCGGATTGCGTCCGCGCCGGGCAGTCCATCAAAGTCATTGACTTGAAGTGGTGGCATGAAGGCTTTCAGCGAGTGGTTACGATGGTGTTCACACGTTGGCGCAGGCCTGCTACGTCAATGGCTGGAAACCGAATCAGTCTGGGTTCGATTGAGTGAAATAGTTCCAACAGTCGTTCACGTTGCACCAATCCGGTGGCAAGCATTTGCTGCACGTCACCTTGATCGCGTGTGTGATAGCGTTCGATTTTCGCCAGTGCCTGACTGTAAAAGTCGTAATGATAAAAGGACAGCGGCCCATGCGTGGCGATGTGTGTGCTGCGTTCCCGCCAGCCCGGTAATTGAGGGATGAAGTCATCGGGCGCGACGAGTTCGATATTGATGTCTATCGCGTCCTTGAGTGCGGGGAGTGCTTCAAAGAAACCTTGCGGCTCAGGATCGGCTTTGAGGTCCACGTCGAGCGTGGTTTCGCGCCAGCCGAGCAACACCGCTGAAACGCCACCAGTGAAATAAATGCGCCCCGGCGAACGAACCACCTTTCCAAGCTCGACCATGAACCGGTTGATTTTGTTGACGCTAGTTTCCGCGCGCATGTCGGTGGCAATCTAGCGTCCTCCAAGCGGCGAACCAAGCGGCAATTCGTTCAAGGATTTAGCCGTTATGAATTGCTGCGACGTTTGCCGACGTTGGCATTTCGCTCGGCGGAGCTTCTCGACTTAACTGGGCCATGCGACCGAATGTCATCAAGTGGCGTTGCCTGAGCTATGCGAAGTACGTTTGCCTTCTCAATGGTAATTTCTTCCCTCATCTTGGCGATCCACCAATTGGCAAGGCTGCGAAGCTCTGTCGGAGCATCAAATGCAAGACCTGATCTCGTAATGCTAGGAGTAACGGTGCGAATCTCTTTTGACGATTGAAACAGTGTGCCGATGTGCACACTAACTGAGTTCTCCTCGAAAGAGTTCACCGAGTGTGCGATGTGCTTGTTTCTAAGGTTTAGAATGAACGTGTGAGTCTCGGCAAAATTTGCCTTGGCGTTGGCTAGAAGATTTGCGTCCAAAGACTGCCTCACGCCGGACACAAAGCAACGGGCGTAGCTGATGCAAGCTGCCGTTGAGAGTGCCTCCCAATCTAGGAAGTCTACATGAGTCGTGAAGCCGACGATGTCAAATGGCGACTTCTTCAGATGTGATCCTGCATAGCGCTCAATCATGCGGTCGCAGTATTGGACGACTTGCTCCATGTCCGATTTGAGTCCGACAAGGCTCGCAAGACGCGCTGCACCCGGCACAGGAAAATTGTATTCGGATTCGACTGGTTGCGACATGGGAATGACGTTAAACCTGCGAATATCCGGTCGGCCTGAGAAACGCACTCGTGATGTTCGTCAGGATTTCGGCGTTGGTGTAGCCGGGGGTGGTGCTGAGTTTCTTCCACTCGGGGTCAGGGCCGAATGTTCCCCAGTTCTTGTCGTGCGCGGCCATGTCGTCGAACACGAGCATGTAGGTGAGCTTCGGCAGATTCGATCCGATCAAGCCTTCACCGAAGAACACCGGGCGCAGACCGCAGCGCCGGAAGATTTCGATCTCGCCGACGTTGAACATCTCCACCTTTTTCTTGTTCGCCTTGCGGCTGTGGGCTTCGTAGGTGCGCAACTCTAAAATGCGTGACTTCTTCTCGGCCACCTGCGGCGGGATTTCGAGCTTGGGAATTCCCGTGAATGCCAGCAGCACGGAACTTTCCTTGCGTATGTAGCCGGGATCAGTCGGCGGCAGATTGGCGAAGTCGGATTTCAACACGACTTCATCTGACTCAAACTTCTCGCGAGCGGCATTCATTGCGTCCCACGACTTGAACGGGAGCAACACGTATTTGGTCGGTTGATCAGGGCCAATCATCACATCGAAGACGCCCACGGCACCGACGCCCGCGCGATTCCACGCCGGCACGGCGATGTCCTTATAGAAATCATCAAAGCGCTTGAGCATCGGGCCTTGGCGGAGGTGATACTGTCGCAGTTCGTAGAACTCACGTTCGGCAGCGGCGGGTTTTATTTCTGCGGCGTGAGTGACAGCGGCGGTGGCGGCAGCGGCGCTGGCGACGAGGGAGGTTTTGAGGAATTCGCGGCGTTTCATAGGATTATTCGACGGTTGAGTTAGTCGGCGATATTCACCAGTTTCAGCGCGCCGATGCCGCCGGGATTCCAGTTGGTGAACAGGATGTAAACTTCCTGCTCCTTGCCCTTACCAGTGACATACCACGCGGCGTCGTGCATGTGTTGTGCGTCTTCGTAACCGAGTTCTTCCTTGGGCTTGATGGTAGCGACGAGCGTGTGTTTCTTCAGGTTGATGATGTGCAGCGGTCCGGGAGTTTTGTTCGGACCATCAAGACAGGCAGCGAGCGCGTAATCACCCCACACATCCACGTCGCAAAGCCAAGTTCCCTTGGGCAGCCCAAGGATTTCCGTGAGCAAACGATCTTCGCGATGCACGCGTTTCAACAAACCTTCGGGTCGCGCGGAAACAAGCAGGTCATCGTGCGTCTTGTCGTACGTGATGCCGTGCGTGGTCTTGGAAAAACGTTCGCCGCCACCGTAATGGACGCCTTGCCATTTGAGCGGATTCAAATCGGCGGGGATGATGCGTTGCTGCGCGTAGCCGTCCACCACCCACAGTTCCTTGCCGCCAGTGAACGCCGCATCTGTCGGCGCGAAACCTTTGGTGGTGGCGTAAGAACCGAAGTCGGGTTTCACGAGCGTTTCAACTTTTTGAAACTCCGTGTCAGTCAGATAAATTTTCCCGGACATGTTATCTGCGGCGGCAATGCGGGCCGGATGTCTGCCGCCTTGGGGAAGAATATCCGCGCCGTGAAGATTGCCGTTCGTGAATGCTGAATTGCCCGCCACGATCCACGAGTCGCGCAGCTTGTTGCTGAATCCGATCCAACCGACGCTTTGCAGTCCCCAATAAACTGTGTCCGTGCGTTTATCCACGATGATCGTGCCGTGCGCTTGCTTGACGGAAGGAACAGCAGCGGGCACGGGTACGAGATTGCGCGCGGCGATAAATTTCCAGAAACCTTGCCCGCTCACTTTCATATCGGGTGAGGCTTTTGTCGGGGCAGGGGCGCGCACCGGACCTTTAGTCTCGACGACGATGGGCAGGTCGGTCGTGTTGGTGATGGCGTATTCGTTGTCCGGGACGTAATGAGCGAACGAGTTGACGGTGAAGAATGCGGCGGCGAGAAGGGGCAGTGTTTTTTTGATCATGACTTTAGCGGATTGTGCCGAAGGCATTGCATTTGAAAAGGTGTTTTTGCCCGTCGAATCGCTTGAAACAAAGCGGCATTCCATTCCGCTATTCCTCGTCGAACTTGCGCAAGAGCAACGCTTCGATCTCGGCGACTGCGGCGTGGGCGTCTTTGCCATCAGCATGGACGGTGAGTTTGCAGCCGGGGCCGGCGGCCAACATCATTAAGCCCATGATGCTTTTGCCGTTCACCTTCTCGCCGTCTTTCTCGATGAAGATATCGCAGGTAAAACGGTTCGCAGTCTTGACGAACATGGCGGCGGGCCGGGCGTGGATGCCCAGCTTGTTCACGACGGTGAGTTCCTTGATCAGGATTCCGTCTGCATCAGAAAGCTTTTTTGCGCTCATCAAAATCGGCTGATTGTTACAGGTTAATCATGGGCTGCGCCATGCAATTATTTCCGCTGTGCCGCTTCAGCCGCCATCTGTGCGCGCAATCGTTCATCCAACTCCCGTGCCGGATTGTAGCCGGTGATCGTGAGCTTGGTGTGCATGGCGGCGACTTCGATGAGCCGGGCGATGTCGCGTCCCGGTTTGATCGGGATGATCATGTGCGGAATTTTTTGGCCGAGTATCTCGATAAACTGTTGTTCCAATCCCAGCCGATCCACGTCTGGCACGTCCTGCCAAGCTTTAAGGGAAATGACCAAGTCCACGCGTTTGTTGGAGCGGATGCTCTTGATGCCGAACATCGCGGCGACGTTGATGATGCCGATGCCGCGAACTTCCATGCGGTCGCGCGTGAGCGGTGAACTCGTGCCGATGACGTGTTTGCCTTCTTCGAGATGAACTTTCACGATGTCATCCGCCACGAGGCTGTAACCGCGTTCGATGAGCGCGAGAACTGATTCACTTTTGCCCACGCCGCTTTCGCCCTTGATGATCACGCCCACGCCGAGGATGTCCACCATGCTGCCCATCTCGCTGCCGCGCGGCGCGAACATGTCTTCGAGAGCGAGCGTCGCCTGACTGATGAAATTCATCGTGAGCAACGGCGTGCGAAAGATCGGCACCTGCGCCGCCGCCGCCGCTTCCAACATCTGTTCGTCAGCCCTCAAGCTCCGGTTGTACACGAGGCACGGCGTCTTGAACTTGAACAACTCGCGATAACAACCGATACGTTCATCGCCCGTCAGCGACCGCAGAAAATAAACCTCCGCGTTGCCCAGTGCCTGCACGCGTTTGTAGGCAAAGTATTTCGTGAAGCCCGCCAACACGAGGCCGGGACGATTGACCGTCGGCTCAATGATCTCGCGGCTCATGCCTCCCTTGCCCGCCACGAGTTCGAGCTTCAACTGCTCTTTGTGTTCAGTGAAAAACTTTTCAACAGTGATCTGTTTCGGTTTCATGGTTGTGATTCGGGATGCTTGGATATTGCGTTGAATCCGCTCAAAGATTGAACTCCGGCCCCAGATAAATCTCCCGCGCCTTGGGATCGTTCGCCAAAAATTCCGCGCTGCCTTCGATCAAGACCTGTCCCTTCACGATGATGTAGCCGCGATCAATCAGCTTGAGCATCTCCCGTGCGCTGTGATCCGTGATGAGTAATCCCAGCCCGCGATCTCGCAAGCGCCGCACGATCTTTTGCACCTCATACACTGCGATGGGATCAATGCCCGCGAACGGTTCGTCCAGCAAAAGCAACTTTGGACTCGTGACCAGCGCGCGAGTGATTTCGAGCCGGCGTTTTTCACCACCGCTCAACGTGTATGCCTTGCTCTTCGCGAGCGGCGTCAGATCAAGTTCTTCGAGCAGATACTTCAGCCGCATCTTGCGTTCGTCGCGGCTCATCTCGCACGTCTCCAAGATGGCGAGAATGTTTTCCTCAACCGTCAACTTGCGGAACACAGACGGCTCCTGTGTGAGATAACCTACGCCCAACCGCGCGCGGTCGTGCATCGCAAGCTTCGATATGTCGCGCCCCATGTAATTGACTTTGCCCTCGTCCGGCCGCACCACGCCCACAACCATATTGAACGTCGTCGTCTTGCCCGCGCCGTTCGGACCGAGCAGTCCCACGATCTCACCCGCGCCGACCTCAATGCTCACACCGTTGACCACGCGGCGGTGTTTATATTCCTTCACCAACTTGCCGGTCTGCAAAATTTTTTGCCCACTCGCGGCAACGCGGGCTTTCGCGGATTCAATCTGATTAATTGCGTCGCTCATGGGTTGGCAGGTAATGCATTGGTCTGAAGTTTCTGCGATTCCTCGACGCGCTTCAAGGTTTCTGGGTTCACAGTGATCTTGTAATCGCTGCCCATAGCTTTCTTTTGGGCATTGTCCCAGATGAGTTCCTTCTCGGAATTGAAGGTCGCATCCGCCGTCTTGATCTGTGGATTGCCGAGCAGCTTCAACACTTGATCGCCGCGCGTGTAGATGGCGCGCTCACCCGTCGCCACGCTGTCCGTCTGAGTGAGGCGCACGCCGCCAGCGGCAACCAACTCCGTCAGTTCGCTTGTCTTCGCATCCGCAGTGGCTGCGAGCGTTTCGGAAACCATCTTCACATGCGCGTTCGCCCCGTTCGTCTCGCCCGCGACGCCTTGTTCGTAAATCACATTCTTCCGCGCCTGCAACGACTCCGCGTGGCGACCATCCTTCGCGATGTACACCTCCAATTCATCCGACTGCAATCGCGGCTCGCCACCCGTGCGCGGCAATTGATGCGCTTGGACGTTGCCGATGAATTTACCGACGCGATCTTTGAGCCGGAAGTTTTGCGCCACGATCTGAGCCTGTTGCGAAACGCGATTTGTCTCCGCGCCCGGAAACAATCCCAGCAACGATCCGCCGCCCGCCGCCAACGGAAACGCGACCGTCACATCGTTCTCCGCGAACACTTCACCCGTGGTCGTCAACACCGTCACGCGCGTCGCCTTGCCTTGAATCTTGTCCTGGATGAATCGCGGATTTCCGGTGAACACAATCTTGCTGTCCGCCTTCGTGTAATCCGCGCGCTCGGATCGGATGCCTGCGCCGCCGCGCTCGACGAATACGTTGCCCGTGGCCGTCGCAGTTTCTTCACGAAAAGTTTTTGTCGCAGTCAACGCTTCAAGTTTGTCACATGAAAGCTGATTCGTTCCGTCGTTCAATCTCACCGAGCCATCCGCCAGCAGACGATTGCCGAACCGGGTCAAATGATCCGTGCGAATGTCCACCAGGTTGTTGCCTGACGATTTCGTGCCCGGATTGTTGGTGCTTAACAAACCTCCAGCCGCGCCGAGCGATTCACGCGGGAGTTTCATCATCACGTTGCCGACAGCTTCGTAACTCTCATCCGTCTTGCGCGCGGTGATGCGGTCAGCCTTGCCAGACTTCCCATCAAACGCCCATGTCGCATCGCCGAAAAGTTCAATGCGTTCATCCGCGCGATGGAAAACTCCGCGCTGCGCGGAAGCATGGCCGGGCTTGGATTTGCCAGTGATCTCAAGTCCACCATCCGCTTCGATCCGCTCAAACGAACTGGAGTTCATGCCTGACACGGTGGCAAGCGAGCCGGTATTTTTGTTCGTTCCGCTGCTGACCGCCAGTGATCCGCAGGTGAAAATCTGGTCAACATTCTCGCCGCGAACGTCGTCGTGAAACACACCACGCTTCGTCCCCGCATCAAACTCGAACCAGCGCGACGTGATCATCAGCGAGGATAAAGCGTTCGTCGGGTTTTCGATCACGGCATGGACGGCGTTGGAGATGATCAACAGGTTTTCTTTTTGCTGAAAGCTGAAGCCATCGCCCTCGATGCGAAACCGGCCATCGCCCGTCGTCACCGTCACATGACCCGGAGAATTCAGCAGACGCGTCGGTTCGTTGTAGAGGCAATGCGGTGCTTCGATCTCGATTTGTCGGACTCCTTGTCTGTTGAACGTCGTGAGGTGCGGCTGCGTGACTTGAAATTTTTTGTTGGGAAGCTCAATCGCCTCTTTGCCTGTAAGCTTCATTTCCATCTGGGCAAAGTGCGGTGCCGGAAAATATTTGCTGCCGTTGAAACCCGTGATGATGGTGGGCGACGCTGTTTGCGAATTGGTGACAACCGGGAGCAAGCAGATCAAAACAACCAACAGCCAACATTCAACTCCGATAAATCGCGAGCGAGCATTCAACATCCAATGGCTAAACCCGCGCTCGGCGTTGAACGTTGAACGTTGAACGTTGAATGTTGAATGTTGAATGTTCATCCCCTCACCGCCTCAAACACCTTCACCAGACTCTTGAGTACCGCCGGCATGTCCGCGAGCGCGATCATGTTCGGCCCGTCGCTCAGTGCCTTGTCCGGGTTCGGATGCGTTTCCATGAAGACGCCATTCGCGCCAGCAGCGAGAGCGCAACGCGCCAACACCGGAGCGAACTCACGTTGACCGGAAGATTTGTCACCACCGCCTCCAGGCAATTGCACCGAGTGCGTCGCGTCGAAGATGATCGGGCAACCCGTGCGCGACATGATCGGGATCGAGCGCATGTCTGCGACGAGATTGTTGTAGCCGAACGTCGTGCCGCGTTCGGTGAGCAAAATCTTTTTGCCACCACCGCTGCGGGCCTTATCCACCACACGCGCGATCTCGCCGGGTGAGAGAAATTGTCCCTTCTTGATGTTCACGATCTTGCCGGTGTTCACCGCCGCCTCTATCAAGTCCGTCTGGCGACACAGGAACGCAGGGATTTGCAGGATGTCCACCACCTCCGCCGCGTTGCCGGTTTGTTCCTCCGTATGGACGTCGGTGAGGACGGGCAATTCAAACTTCTCCCGCACGCGCGCCAACACTGTGAGTCCTTCGATCAAACCCGGTCCGCGAAAGGATTTTCCGGACGTGCGATTCGCTTTGTCGAAGCTGGCTTTGAAGACGTAATTGATGCCGAGCTTTGCGCAGGTTTTCTGGAGCGACGCGGCGATGTCGAAGCAAAGTTTCTCGCTCTCGATGACGCAAGGCCCGGCGATGAGCGTGAGGCGTCGTGTGTCTTGCAGAGATTTCCAGATGGCAGAATCGTTGAGCACGCCGCGTTGTAGCAGTCAGCCGCGCGAAAGTAAATCGCGGCGAAGGCCTCGGAGCGGGGCTGTGTCTGAAAGACCCGCCGCAGCGTGTGGTAGTTCGGAAGTCGTCGAGCAATGCCGAATGCTGCGGCTGGTCTCCGCGACACAGCCGCGCTCTGTTTTCTCAAACCACGCCCAGACTCATCCAAGCAACACTCCTGCTAAAAAAACTTAAACCTTCCCTTGCCAGCATCGGGCGGTTGCGGTTCAATCGAAAGCGTTCGGAAACAATCCATGTAAAACACAGACACACAAACAAGTTTGCGGCTTCGGCTGCTGTCCAACTCGAAACTAGCACTTTCACTAACAGGACACGGTTCGAGGCACGCCCCGACAGGGCGTGCCCGAAAGCGTTCCTGTTAAGGCATGCTAGTGCCTGAGTTGGGGCGTGAGTAAGTCACGCCCACTTTCGTTTTGGACACGCGAAGAAGCGGCAATAAATCCATCAATAGAAACAAACGAAAGGAACCATGAAAGCCACAAACCATATCATTGCCAAGTTGGTAATTAGTTGCGTATTCGCCTTCGTCCTGATCACTCATCCAACATCAGCGCAAACTCCAACGTATTCAGAAAATCAACGTGCCGACGCAAAAGCTAAAGCTGAGGAGACGCGTCTTTTTTTACAGCAGGCCATGGAAAAAATGATAGCTGAAACAAAAGAAAAGCAAAAGGTACGAGCAGCTAAACTGGCTGAACTTTCGGCATTGGGTGAGTTAAAATCGGCAACTCCGTCGCAGAGTAGCGCACAATATAGCGGACCCGCTTACGGCAATGGGCAAGCCGCAGTTCAAATGGTTTCTGATGGTGCTCTCATTTCTTGGAACAGCAGCACAAACCAGCGTCTTTATTACGACATTTACTTTCGTACGAACCTCGATGACACCTTGGAATCATGGTTCATGTTAGAGCAGGGTTATCCAACGCAAGGAACAAACACCATCTGGAAAGACACCGGATATTGGGATTTGATAAGCCTTCCTGGTCAGGATCCGACGCGCTTCTACAAAATAGTCGGGTGGACAAACACTGCCCCACAACCTGTGGTCACTACTACGGTGCCGAACGGGACACTCTCAGGGGAAATAACAATTAACGTCTCAATTACGACCACAGCGGCCGTACTGTCCGTGAGGCTTTACGTAGATGGAGCGCGTGTGGATGAAATAAATGGTGCAGGGAGCTTCGTTCTCAACACCACGAATTTCATGGATGGCGATCACAAAATTTTTGTCATTGCTGAAAGCTCAACAGGCTTTGAATCAACCGATGAAGCAGGGAGCGACTATGACAATACAACGGCTTACGGGCTTTCAACTCCTAACGTTCGTACATTTGGAAACGGCGTCGCAGCCAATTCCCCCAAAAATTACACGCCAATTCCGGTCACAAACACATTCGGAATAATGTTCCAAGGCGATCATCCGAGTTGGAAAGACCTTGGCCCGAACGTGAATTGGGCAGGCCCGTGGAACGGCCTAAATAACTATGTAACGCTTGCGAACGCAGTTATCACTCCCAGACCATACGGCAAACTTCGCTCGGTGTTTCGCATCGCTGACGGTTTCACTGTCGGACTTGGAAGGGTTGGAAATACGCCAAAATTCTTTCATGGGAATTCGGACATGGTTCGGAATGGCGACTTGGTGAGGTCTCCGCAATGGGGTGGCGCAAGCAAGTTTAATCAGGTTAACTTTGGCTTCCTCATCGGTCATGGTGTTCGAGGACTTACCCCAGATTATACAACCGGATTTCCTTCGGTAAAAGACACCTATTTTCCACTCTGGACATACGGTGAAAGCCACTACGACTGGGTGCCACTGTCACAATGCGATTTTGGCAGCGCAAACCTCAGATGGATGGCGATTCTCTCTTGCAACAATCTTTCCGAACCGAATCTAACAGATTTGTTCAATAAGAAGTTTTCGAACAATTTAATCATCAACGAAGACCTTCATCTCCTCTTGGGAGGCGGTTCTGCGATTTACATGGTTAGCAATTTTGGACGGGTGTTTGCAGACGCATGTGCAAAGGGTACCAATGGAACGCCGATGTCAATTCGTGAAGCTTGGTTTTATGCTGGTACGGTTACGCAAGGAATAAACAATCCAAATCC
>JAYUAV010000320.1:0-3184 GCA_043741175.1 Verrucomicrobiota bacterium | reverse complement strand
CTCGGCGTTAAGGCGGGCGGGCAACTGGCCGAGCAACGTCAGGAAACGATATTGATCCTCTCTCATCGTGCCTCCTTCGTTTCCAACCGGTCATCAATCCCGTTCTTGTTCGCATCCACGAACCCTTGAAGTCGCCCGTGCCGGTGCGCGAGAAACCACCCGCCCACCGCCACCCCAACGCCGCCTAGGATCATCAACTCGTTTCCAACAATCAGCGTCGGCAAAACCATTAGCGCCAGACCGCCAATGGCAATCGCCGCGCTTGTCGTCACGCTGCCAATGAGCAGCTTCAGCGGCGGATAGAAGATGGATGCCAGGCCGAACACGAACATGGCGACGCCAACCCAGACAATCCCCTTGAGGCTCGCCAGCTTCGCGCCGAGTTCGCGCGCGGTATCTTTCTGCGCAGCGCCCAACTCCGTCTTGGCCCGCGTCTCCTCACGCTCGACGACCGCCATCGGTGCGCTCACCAACACGACGGCGTTGTTCGTCCCACCCGATTCCACACGAGATCCCGCAGGCACGGTGTAGGTCCGCGTGCGCACTGTCTCTTGATCCTGCCGCGACACCTGCGCGGGGTTGTCGGATTGCACAACGGTTTGCTCAATGCCCTGAGTAGGTTTACTCAGCGTTGTGGCTTTGCCGCCTTTGAGGGGTGCCGTCGAGGCGCAGCCCACGAGGGTAAGCGCCGCCATAATCATCATCACCAGTTTCATTTCGGGTCTCCTTTGCTGCGTTGTTCAAACAAAATTGTCATGCGATCCACGGTGCGGACCAGCGTCGCCTGCGTGTCGGTGAGCGTTTGCAAACTCTTCTTCATATCGCGCCGCTCCTCGACCGAATAGCTCTCGCGCAATTCCACTGCCGTGATGCGCTTGTCCATGTTCACCCACATGCCGACAACCGCAGCGCCGATGCTCACCAGTTGCAGCACGTTGCCCAACGTAACTTCCGGCACGAACCGGAAACGTTTCTGACCATTGGTATTGGTTGGTTCACTCATGATTGTTCCTTTCCTTTGCCTGTGCGGCTCGCACTTACTGTCCTGCCACTCGTTCCACGCGCTCGATGATTAGCTGGCGCGTCATGAATAACTCTTGGCGGTTCGTCGCGGGCACCCACGTCGGCACACCCGCCGAGCTGGTCCAGTTCGTCTGGTCCTTGCTCCGCTCGATCACAGGCACCAGCCGCACCCATGGCTCGCCGCTCATCACTGGCGGCACCGGCGGTGATTCCCATTCCACGACGTTGCTGAACGCTGACACCAGGCCGTTCGTGGCGACGGCTTTTACGGCGAAGAACCAGCGCCCGCGAAACGGCACCACCACCGACTGCGTTCGCACCAGACTCACGTTCGTCACATACGACAACGCGGTTGTATTGGTGCCGTAATAGACGCGGTATCCGGCCGCGTCACCCGAAGTCGAAGCGTCCCACGCCAACGTGACCACGTCCGCGCCCGAAGCACGCACACACACCAACAACAGAATCGTTAAAATCCATTTCATAGGTTTTTCCTCGCCACCATTGCCCAATACGTCCCCGTCACATCCAGATGCGCCGTGATGATGTTGCGCGACAATCCGCCCGTCGCCTGCACCACACAATCACCCGGGCGCGGCTGGTTCACCGTCGTCAGCTCCGCCGCGTCGAACAGCAGGCGCTCGTCATTCGGTTGCACGATGGTTCCATCCACCAGTTCCGGCGGCACCGGCATCACGAGAAACTTCGGTGTCGCCAACGCCTCCCCGTCGCGTTGGTATTCACACGCGACGAGGAACTCCGCATACAACGCGAACAAGTTCCCCACTGTCTGCTGTGCCGCAGCTTTAAGTAGTGCAGGCATGTCACGCCCTCATCAGCGGCACCGCGCCGCTTCTGCGATTCAGCAACATGCCGAACTTGCTCAACATGGCCTGGGCCAGATGCGGAATCGGCGGACGACGGTCATTCTTGTCGAACGATTGCTGCAAATCGCCGAGCCCCGAATACTTCAATCCCTCGCCCAGCGGATTGGCCGTGCGGTCCTCGATGATGAGCGCCCGCGCCGTCTCGCACGCCGCGTCAGCAATTGCCTTCGGCACCACGTCGTTCAATACGACCCGTTGCCCAACAATGTCCGCGTTCGCATCCGGGTCCGGGCAATCTTCTCGCGGCCATTGCAATCCCTGCGTGGCCTTCGTCCGCACGCCATTAAATTGCACCAGCGAATCAATCAGACGGCTCGCCATCACGAGCGCAGCGGCTTTCTTCTCCGCCGTCGCGCCGGTCCACGCCGCCGCATACAGATGCCCATCGTGATACGCGTCACCATCCGCCGCGTTCGCGTAGGCGTTCGCGCCGGCCAGACCGGTGCCATCTTCCTTGGTGAGAACGAGCGCCATAACTCAGACCGCCTCGACCAGTTCAAGACGCGTGATGACCAGTTTCTTCACGGTGTCGTCGGTCCACTGCCCGAGCGCGTCGTAGTCGTCGCCCTCGATCAGGATCGGTGCCGCGTTGTTCACCATGATCTGCAACCGTCGCCGGAACGGATCATCCAGCGTGCGCCACGTCACCGCGTTCACCTCGGCGGTGCGCGCGGGCATCACCACCACAGTTTTAAGAACTACATTGATTGGATTCATAATGTTTCGAGTTCTGCAAATGAAAGACCGTCACCACCGTTGAAAAGCTGGGTCACTTCTTCCGCCGTCAACTCGCGCTGCCACACACCGAACATCGCCATCGCGCCATCCACGGGCAGGAAGCCTGCGCTGATTTGGAACGGCGCAACCGCCGTTGCGAACGCGCCCGCAGGAACAAAAGCGTCGTTGCCAATCAGCTCACCGTTTTCGTAGTAGGAAAATTCCGCTCCGTTCCAAACCAGTGTGAACATGACCCACGCGCCGAAGTTGCCCGAGGTCTGAATGGTGCCGGGGGAGTCGTAAGCCGGCGTGAACGCATACATGTTCACATACATCCCATCCGTCGCGAGGAAGCACGAGAACCCCTGAGCCACCGCATTGCTACAATCGAACGGGTATTGCCCGCCATTCGAGTTCTGGAAAATCCAGAAGTTGACCGAGAACGGCGGCCCGGAAAATCCGGTGAAGTCCACGAGTTGCACCAGCGAACCGCCGTCTGAAAAGTTCCGCGCCAGATGCAGGCCCGGCCCACTAACACTGGCGGGTGCGCCGCTCGC
>JAYUAV010000319.1:0-1660 GCA_043741175.1 Verrucomicrobiota bacterium | reverse complement strand
CCACGCTCTTCATCCGCCGTGACGAAGTGGAAACCGCATGGCAGATCGTGGATTCCATCCGCGCAGGCTGGGAAGGCAAGCCGCTTTCGAACCGGGAATTTTACGCAGCGGGAACGTGGGGGCCAATTGCTGCCGAGGAATTGCTCGCGCAAGCTGGCCACGTCTGGCGCGATCCGCAGCCGATAAAGTAGGCCAGAGCAATCAGGGTCATGTTTGAAGCGACAACCCGCTTGAACGCCAGCAAACCCCGGCATAAGATTGAACCAGTCAATATTGGTTATGAGCGCCACAGACATATTGGAACAATTGAAAACCTTGCCGCCCGCCGAACAGGTGGCGTTTGATCGGCTTCTCCGCCAATGGCAGTCGAAACCTGCAATGCCGAAACCCTCTGCGTCCGCCAGTCGTTGGCCGGATTTCTTCTCCCGCTTGCGCAACATCTACGGCAACAAAATCACCGGCGACAGCCAGAGTCTCATCAGTGAACTGCGCGGCGACCGGTGATGAACGCCTACTTCGACTCTGCCGTCATTGCCAAACTCTACGTTCAGGAGTCCAACAGTGCTGATGCAATCCGGTTGGTTTCTGCCGACACCGCGCCTTACGCCCTGACTCACTGGCAAGACATTGAAGTTCGCAACGCGCTTCGCTTGAAACTTTTTCGGCGCGAAATCACGACGGAGGAACTTCGGGCTTCGCTCGCTGCTTTTGACGAAGACATCACTGCGGGTCGCTGGCAACGTCCGAACTACGTGCTGGCCGAAGTTCATGAACGCGCCGCGCAACTTTCCGCCCGTCACTCTGCTGAAATCGGCTGCCGCACGCTGGATATTTATCATGTCGCCGCCGCGCTCATCATCGGCACACCGGAATTTATCAGCTTCGACGACCGCCAGCGTGAACTGGCAAAACGGGAAGGACTCAATGTGAAACCATGATATGTCACACATACTTGCAAAGCTGGTCGGCGATGTTTCATGGGAAAGGATGATTCGAGCTGTGGAAAAAGTTCGCGAACGATTACGCCGGACGGTCGCTGCCCTCGAATCGGGCGGCGTACCTTACGCGTTGGCCGGAGGCAATGCCGTCGCCGCGTGGGTTTCCCGCGTGGACGAAGCGGCGGTGCGCAATACCCAGGACGTTGACATCCTCCTGCGCCGTTCCGATTTGCCAGCCGCGATCACGGCGATGGCCAAAGCCGGATTCATCCATCGGCACGCCAAGAGTCTCGATATGTTTTTGGACGGACCGGACGCCAAGGCGCGCGACGCTGTCCATGTCGTCTTCGCTTCCGAAAAAGTCAAAGCAGACTCACTCGCACCCGCGCCCGATGTGACCGAGTCCGAAGCCACGGAAACTTTTCGTCTGGTGACACTGGACGCCCTCGTGCGCATGAAACTCACCGCCTTTCGCGACAAAGACCGCACCCACCTCCGCGACTTGATTGAAGTCGGACTGGTGGATGCCAACTGGGTCGGACGCCTGCCAGCGGAATTGGCGACACGGCTTCAAAGTTTGCTGGACACGCCGGAAGGGTGAAAACGGACATTCCCGGGAACACTGTGAAAATCGCATGAGTGAACAATACCAAGAACCGACCCCTTTCCGACCCCTTTCAAGGTCTATTGAATGCCCAACTTTTCGCGGAAATAGGAATGTG
>JAYUAV010000318.1:0-3466 GCA_043741175.1 Verrucomicrobiota bacterium | reverse complement strand
CGAGCACACCTCCACCCAAGCCGCGTTGATCCAGATTCTTTCCGGTGAGTGCGAAATCAGTCTTGCAGGCAAACCGCGTGTGATGAAGAGCGGCGAGTTGCTCTACATGCCGCCCAATCTGCCGCACGCCGTTCGTGCCACGAAACAATTCTCCATGCTACTCACACTCACCAAGCATTGAACCGCTGATTGACGCTGATTCAAAAGGGCTGAAAGCCCGACGATATGACAGCCCCAGGAATTGCGTCCCTACACAAACCAAGCCCTGACAGGGCGACAGAAGTTTTAACCGCGAACCACGCTAAATACGCGAATGGGTATCAACGCAAAAGGTGCAAAGACGCGGGAAACAATTCTCCCTCTCCGCCGTGAAACGGGGGAGAGGGCCGGGGTGAGGTGTCGCCTAAAACCTCACTTCAAAAGCCCGTTCAGCACCTTCTGCCACTCGTCACCGTGAACAAGTTCAAAAACCATTTTGCGTTCGGGAAATTCTAAGCCCAACTCCGTCCAGCTTTTTTCTTCCGCCAGTTTGTTGCAGAGTTTGAATACCTGCTTCTTGTAATCTGTGTCGTCGTTTTTTAGGTGGATGCCCTTGGATTCGACGACGAACACTTTGTCGAAGTCGGTTTTGTCGGCGGCATTGACGCGTGAGACGATGAAGTCAGGGTAAATCCCGTTCTTGCGCCAGCCTTGCAAGCGGTAGTCCTGCCGCGAGAGATTGCGATACCACCAAAGCAATTGGGCCTGCTTCTCGAAATACCACGCCACGCTTTGCTCCTCGCTGTTCAGTCCATCTTCCGCGACCTGCTCAAACAAACTCATCTGCAATTGTGCGCCATCTTCGCGGTTAAACCTCTTCGCGCCCTTCCGCATTTTGATTTTATCTGGCAACCGATAACCCACGTCGTCTTTCAGCAGTAGGAAACACAACCTCTTCTCACTTATCAAAGCGGTGAAAACTTCCTGCGCCAACCGGTTACGTTCTGCGTCGGCGCGCTTCACCAACTCTTGGACAATGAACACGAAATTCTTCGCCACCAAATCCAGCCCGTTTTTTTGCGTGAGAACAGCAAGGACATCTTTGACGACATCGTGTGCGATCCACGGATTCGGAATCATTTCTAGCAACTGCCGCGTGGCGAACACGGGATCAACGCCCGCATCCGTGCTGGTTCGGTATTTCCGCCCCGACTCCTTGAGCAATTCCGCCTTCTCGCCCAGCGTCACCAGAATTTCCGCGTCCTGCGAATCCGCTTCCGCCAGTTGCAGATTCCGCTCCGCCGAGAAGTCCGCCTGCGCCCAATCAATCCGGCTCACGATGTCCGTCTCGTAACTCACCTCGCGCCATTTCGTGCCTTGCTGGATGACAAACTTTGGCAGATAGATTTTCCCGGCGAACTTCTTGAACTTATCCCTCAGTCCGATCAATTCATCGCCTTGCGGTTCATCGTCCGACGAATCCATGACGACCTGCCCCGCCAGATCCCCCAAGCCTTCGCGACCGAATCCTTCGCGCACCGCGTCAACGAGCAGCTTGGCTTTTTGCCGGAAACAAAACACATAGCTCTCATCCAGTTCCTTGATTTTGGTTTTGCGCGCGCCGGGCTGGCGCAGAATCCGCCCGATCAGTTGCGTGAGATTATTCTTTGATGCGGGATTGGTGAGAATCGTCAGCACATAGGCGAACGCGCAATCCCAGCCTTCCTGCAATGCCTGTTTGGTGATGATGTAGCGCACCGCACAATTCCGCGCGAACAGGTTCAAACCCTCGATGTCGTCCTTGTCGCTGGATTTCACGGCAACCTCATCAGCAGAAATGCCGCAGTCCCGCACCAGAAATTCCCGCACGTCCTCGGCATGGATAAAATTTCCGCCGCGCTGGTCTTTGCCCGTCCGCTCCACTTGAATGAGGCAAATCGGGCGGATGTAATTGCCCATGTTCGCTTCGTATTTCTTCGCCGCCGCCTCCAATGCGTCACGTTTGACCTTGCTCGCCAGCATCGTGTTTTGCCAGCGCGTGCTTTCCTTGTTGTTGATGTGCAAGTCCAGCTTGATCATTTCCTCGCGCTTCAATTCCAAGCCTTTGATGTCCACCAGCACGTTGCTGTCATCTGTCGGCGTTGCGGACAGTTCTACGATCACGGACGGATTCAGCCCGCGCAACGTGTCCTGCGCCATCTCGCTGTAAGCCTTGTGGCCCTCGTCCAAAATGATGATCGGCGAAAGAATCCGCAGCGTGTTGCCGAGCGACGTTTTCACCTGCCGTGGAAACAACCCACCCGATTCTGGCCTGCAACCTTTTGTTGCATATGCAACAAAAGGTGGTACTGACGGTTTCCTGTCGCCGAACGCATCCAGATTCGGAAATCGTTCCAGCAGTTTCGCGTGGCCTTGCACATCGTCATCTTTCGGGAAGAACGCGCTGAAGCCGCCGCTGTCCTTGAAAACTTTCAACGTCTCTTTGTTCTGCCGCGACGCCGACGGCAGCATCAGCGTCAACACGACCAGATTTTCCGCGATGTCTTCCGGCGTGAAGCGGTCGGTCTTTTCGTAAATCACCGTGCGCCCGCCACTCGCGATGTCCAGCACCTGCCGGTAGGAATGGTCGCGGTTACGCAGATGGTCAATCGTCTGCCGGTAAATCTGCGTGGTCGGCATCACCCATAGCACGAGGCCGGTCTGCTTTTGGCGGTAGCTGCGGTTGACGAGATCAACCGTATGCGCCGCCAGCAAAGTCTTGCCACCGCCCGTCGGAATTTTCAGGCAGAAATTTGGCACCGTCTCGCCGATGCCGTTCTTGCGCGAGCGATAATGAGTGCCGCCGATTTCCTCCCACGCTTTCAGCGGCACGTCCAGCGCCGCCTCCTTGCCCGCCGCCGCGACGACCTTTTCATTCTTTCCGCGCCAGCTTTTCAGCGCTTCGAGATACGCCTTCACCCGCTTGAGCGTGTTCTGCTGGTATTCCTTGAGTTCCATGACGGTTAATCAGGCTGCACGCAGTTTTGGAGTGCGGCGACACGTCGCCGCTTTCCGACTGGCAGACATGTCTGCCAGTTCCAAAGCGCGGACATGTCCGCGCACTCCAAAGCCTTGCGGCCATGAGGGTGATTTGCGGCGGGTTTCATTGTGCCAGCTTGTAGATTTCAAACGGCAACTGCGCGAAGTCTATCCGCAGCGCGTCCAGTTGTTCCTGATCCAGATATTTCGTGGGTGCGAACACCAGCCGCCGCTTGTCTTTGATTTTGCCCAGGCTTTCCGCGCGCTCCAGCGTGAGCGCGGTTTTTTTCAGATGATCAATGTCCGGCTGGTAAAACAGATAGACCTCGTGCGTTTTGGATTCGCCGACGAACGACCGCTTCTCGTTCAGCTTGCGTTCGTCGAACTCCTCGCCGGTGGCGGTGTAGAAAACGTAGCGCGCCAGTTCGAGATAGCTGGGCAGATTCTTGCCGTCCAAAATGCTGTCCAA
>JAYUAV010000317.1:0-2805 GCA_043741175.1 Verrucomicrobiota bacterium | reverse complement strand
CAAGAACGGTGGCTGGTGGCTCAACAACATCTCACCGACTCAACGACCTTCAGGCACAGCTACGCGGGCTGGAAACGTCATCATCAAAGCGCAGTGAATTTTTCCACGACCACAGACCGCCGCACACTCTGGCTGCGTGTCACACTTCTCGCCTCCACGTTTCTCGGCCTGATCGCGTCCATGCCGGTGTGGTTCAACACACGCACCTTTCCATTGCTGCCCATCGTCAGCGGATTCCCGATCCTCCCCGCGCCGTTGGACAAATGTTTGTTCGCCGTCATGCTCGCCTCACTCGTCGGCGCAATTTGGTTTTATCGCCAAGCCGTCATTGTCTTTCTCGCTACGAGCTTGTTCGCTTATTGCGGCGATCAAAATCGCGGCCAGCCTTGGCTCTACATGTATTGGGTGATGATGCTGCTGAGTTTGTTTCCCGCGCCATCCGCGCTCGCTGCGTGTCGCTGCGCTGTCTCGGTCATCTACGTCTGGTGCGGCATCCAGAAGTTCAACGCGCGATTCTTCGCCGTGACTCCCGAATGGTTTGTCGCGCCCGCAGCGAACTGGCATCTGCCACAAATCATCCTCGATCTCTTGAAACTCTCCGTGAAGTCTGCACCGTTTATCGAACTCGCCATCGGCTTGCTCCTCTGGTTTCCCAAACTCCGCCGCGTCGCGTTCGTCGCCGTGATTCTCACTCACGCGTTCGCGCTGCTGTTTCTCGGTCCACTTGGCCACGACTACAACTGGGTCGTCTGGCCGTGGAACTTGGCGATGATTGCTTTGGTCTTTGGATTGTTCGCACGCGGAAAACTTTTTGAAAAACAAACTTCCGCCACAGTTGAAGCCATCAAACTCAAGCCCGACGACCGCGCGAAGAAATCCACTAAGCCCGCGATTACCGCACCGACGTTCGCCGGATTCAGCGGGACGTTCGGTGAACTGCGCCGCTCCCGCCCTGCCCTCGGCGTCGTCGCGCTGTTCGCGTTGCTGCCCGTGCTGAGTTACTCCGGGCGATGGGATTCCTACTTCTCCTTCTCGCTCTACTCGGAGAATCTCGCCGTCGCCAACATCTTTGTGAGCGAAAGTTTCCGCGACAACCTTCCTCCGCACTTGAAGAACTACGCGCAAAAGTTTCCCCAAGCCTACGACCCTCAGCATCAAGGCCCTTACGCGTTCAGCTTCACCGGATGGGGCTTTGAAGAAACACATGTCCCGCCCATCTCCGAGCCGCGCAACTTTGAGAATGTCTATCGCGCGCTGCTACCCTACGCCAAAGCTCCAGGCGACCTTCGCATGATCGTCGGCCCACGTTCCGGCCCGGTGATTTTCCATGAAGGCAACCGCGTGGAATTTTTGCAACGTGCGAAGTGATTGGGTGGGCGAGCTTGCAGTTTGGTTCTCGACCTCGAATTCACCGTTGTTCTAGGCGCGTCATTCTAAACTCGCCATCCGCGTCACTGGCTGGCTAACTCGCGCCGTGTCATCGGGAAAATCAAATGCGAACCTCGCCTTTGGCCTGCTCTTCGCCATCGTGTTGTGGGGCGGAAACAATGTGGGCACGAAATGGATCGTCGCCTCGTGGCCGCCGGTGTGGACTGGCGCAACGCGATTCCTTTGCGCCGGAGGTTTGCTGTTGCTCGTGTTGCGTTGCACCAGTTGGCTCGGCCAATACGTCACGCCATCGCGCGAACTGAACCGCGCGCTGTGGCTTCGCGGCGGATTGAGCCTCGCGACCTACATCGTGGCGTTCAACGGCGCGCTCGTGTTCACCTCGGCATCACATGTGGCGTTGTACCTTGGCGCAGCACCAGTGTGGGCGTTGATCTGGGAATCGTGGGAGAACAAAAAATTGCCCAGCACGCTGCATTGGATCGCCGCGCTTCTGGCATTGAGCGGCGTGGCAGTATTGTTGTGGCCTGCGCTCGCGGCGAGTTCAGTGAGTTTGCCGGGAGAATTTCTCGGACTCGCCTCCAGTCTGCTGTGGATAAACTACGGCAGACAAAGCCGGAAGCTGTCTGTTGACTTGAACGGCGTGGAAGTGACCGCGCACACGATGTGGCGGGCTGCGGTGTGGCTCGCGCCGATTGCAGTCATCGAACTCATCTCTCGTGGCGTGGCGGTGAACCCGACCATCCTTGGCGTGCAGATGTATTGCATCATCGCGGGCGGTGTCGTGGCGTTCGCGTTGTGGAATCGCACGCTTGGCTACTGGCCGACGAGCCGGGTGTTGCTTTTCAACAATCTCATCCCACTTAGCACGATGACTTGGGCTTATTTCTTTCTCCACGAACCTGTCACACCGACGTTTGTCATCGCGATGATCCTCATCGTGGCGGGTGTTGCTTTGGGGCAGGTGCGAGCGACCACCGAGCGACAGAACAAGTAGTCAGCTTATTAACGCCGATGGAGCGAAGTGCGATTACGATTCATTCGCGCCAGCAACCAGACCCCGCCGCCGAGCAGCAGAGACGCGGAAGTCGGTTCGGGTGCGAGGTCGATTTGCCCGCGAATTTCACCACCAGTGAACGTGCTGCTGTGAATGTTGATGTACCACTGCCCTGCCGCGAGTTGAGCTTGCTGTTGTGCGATGGAAAAACCGCCCGTGCCCGCGAGCAGCGTGAGATTGCCAGCGATGAAATTCCCAAAGCTCGTGCCTGTGGAGACGAACGTGGGGTTCAATCCATACAATACGCCCGCTGAACCCGGCAACGGCCCCGACGGACCATGGATGTGTGCGGCACTGGCGTTGCCGCTCAAGCCGGAGTAAGTGCCGTTGCTGAAACTCAACGTGCTGCCCGTCAGAAAAAG
>JAYUAV010000316.1:0-4337 GCA_043741175.1 Verrucomicrobiota bacterium | reverse complement strand
CATCGAAACCCTGGAAAGGGCCGACCGGGAACATGCGTGATGGAGCCCATGTCCGTCGGCGTGTTCAAGGCATCGAAAAATCCTCGCTCGCGCAGCCCGGCACTGGACAGCAAATCAAGCGGAGTTGCGGCCGTTCCAATCGGGACGCGGGTCGCCAGTGAAATGTCTCGTAGCTCGGCCATGGTTTTGTCAGCGAAATACAGGTAGAGCTTGACGGTGAGTTCTTCTTCGTTTTCCGGCAGCAACCGTTGCAGGGGATCGCGAAAGCGGGGCGCATCAAGTTCAGGATCATCGAGAAGGGCGAACAGAGCAGGCACCTGGCGAGCTAGCGCGAAAACGCCAGCCCACCCGTCGACACAGGGATATATCGCCCAGGTTGCGCGGGTGTGGTTCCCTAGGCGAGATATTGCTGTGCCGGTGTAGGAGGTGAGCGGGCCGTAGTACTCCAACATGCCAGCCGCACATTCTTGACCGGAGATATCCACCAGTTGGCCTCGTCCGCTTCGTTGCAGCCCGAGCCAAGCGGTTGTGGCCGCGGCAAAAGCGTTGAGCCCCGCAAGCGCGTAAGCATGATTGCCACCGGTGAGGAGCGGACTGCGTTCGGAATCACCAGTGAGCCCCATAATCCCACCGAGGGCGAATGCCGTGGCGTTGGTATGTTGCATGTTCGCATATGGTCCGTGAAGGCCAAAGGCTGCTGCTGAGATGATCACTTGCCGTGGGTTCGTGGCGTGCTGGTGGTGCCAATCGATGCCCAGTTGCTCTAGTTGATAGGGCTGCAAATCACTAACGATGATGTCGGCGTTCTGGAGTGCTTTACGAAGCTCCGCGATCGCCAGGGTCTGCTTACCGATGTGAAGGTACAGCCGCTCGTCGGCAGTGATTGAGGTAGGGCCGTCCCAGTCGAGACGTTGCACGCAGGCCCCGTATCCCTGCAACAACCGGCCCGGAAACCCTGCGGCGTAGGTGCCCGAAAGCTCAACAACACGAACACCATCAAGCGGCAGTAACTGATTCACCCCTTCACCGTATCGACCGCCTGCCAATTCCGCCAGAACGAGGATGCAAACCGTTTGGTCGGGCGTGTGGTCGGCTGTGGTCCAAGAGTTGCAGACCACCGACCACACGCTTCGTTCCTCACCGTAACTTGCTAGTCGGTTCAGGGGTGCTACCAATCGGTGGGCACGTAGTCCTTCAGGAACTGGCCCCATACATGCACACCCGTATTGGCTCCGGTAATGATCGGATCGACGATGCGAGCAGCGCCGTCGACAATATCGAGAGGTGGGTGAAAGTTCTGTTCGAGGGTCTTTCGCTCGGCAATATGGGCGGCGTCTTCGTCACTTACCCAGCCGGTATCAACGCTGTTCATATGAATTCCGTCGGCGTGATAATCCGCGGCCGACGTGCGCGTCATCATGTTCAGCGCAGCCTTGGCCATGTTGGTGTGGGGATGACGCGTGGTTTTCATCCGCCGATAAAACTGACCTTCAACGGCGGAAACGTTCACGATGTGCTTATCGCGATTTGGCGTCCGCAGCATCAAGGGTTTTAAGCGCGCATTCAAAATGAACGGTGCCACGGCATTTACCAATTGGGTTTCCAGCAGCTCGACGGATGACACCTCAGAAAGCGTGAGTCTCCACGAATTGCGATCCCTCAGGTCAACCTGCTGGAGATCCTTATCAAGCACGCCCTGGGGAAAAAGGTGGTGCGATGCATCGTGGTCACTCGGCAGCAGCGGAATTTGTGACATCTTCGCCGAAGATACGGTGAGATCTCTGGTGGCCAGATCGGTACTAGCAGTTTCAGCTACGGGCAACATATTGTAACCGCGCATACCTTCAAGCGATCCCACCAACTCGCGGGCCACTTGTGGCATCTCACTTTCCGCCGACGTTTCCAACTCCATCATGTGCTCATAAAACGCTGGTGGACGCCTGACCGTTTGGCATGCGTTGTTCACGATGTAATCAAGACGATCGGTCTTGGTGATGAGGAACGCACAGAACGCTTCAACGCTAGGTGTATGGCGGAGGTCGAGCCCGTAGATTTCAAGTCGGTGACCCCAATCTGCGAAGTCGGCCTCGGCTGCGTATCTCAACGCTGAGTCGCGGGGGAAGCGTGTAGTTACAAACAGGGTTGCACCCGCTCTCAGAAGTTTGATACCGGCTTGGTAACCAATCTTCACCCGTCCGCCAGTGAGCAGCGCTACTCGTCCGGTGAGATCGGCTGATTCTGACCGTTTGGCGTAGTTCAGCTCGGAGCATTCGGGGCAAAGCTGATCGTAGAAAAAGTGCACCTGGGAGTAATGCCGTTTGCACACATAACAATGCGTTGGTTCGACCGCTTCGCGAAAATCCGGATCATCGGTTGTGCCCGCTTCACCTACGTTGATCGAGGGGTACACATTGGGTGTGGTGAACACCGGCTTTGCTCTGAGCGCCCGAATGCCCGATTCGGCCAACACCGCTTGATGACGCTGCGCTTTCTCGGCCTCGCGTTTACGCTTCTCCATCCGAGCTCGCCGTCGCCGCTCTTCAGGATCGGGTTGATAAACCACCCCAGCCGCTGTAATGAAGCGCATCTTGTCGTCGGCGCCCAGTGCATCCAACACCGAACGATCCCGGGCCATCGCCTCTAGAAGAACGGTCATCTCCCGAATCCGCTCCGCAGTAACGGCCACCGATGCCACCGGCTCTGAAGGAGAATCGCTCAACACGACCCTACAAACTATTCGACATTCCTATTGTTGAATTCTTAGCTCAAGACTGGTGGACTAAGACTTAAACCGCACCACTGAACAAACATCGACCAGCTGAACAGCAGACCACGGTCAGGGTTTCTTCGCAGGGTTGGCTTAGCAATACGCGATGTCGTCTGCCTGCTAAAACGTCGGCGGGTTCTAACGGTCGGTGCAGGATCCAGCAATAATTGCTGGTACTTGTACCCCACCTCCGACCGTTAGAAGGTTCTCAGAATGCCAGGTTCTCCGTTGACTGTCCATGAACGCGAGCAAATATTTGTGTGTTTAACCCAAGACCCGGCGACGAGTTGGGTTGCGATTGCTCGTTTAACCAGCCGCCATGAGACGACAATCGCCCGTGAAGTGAGTAATCACGGAGGCCGTAGCCAGTACTCAATCGTGTCCGCCGAGGCATCAGCACAAGCTGACAGGGCCCGCCCGAAACCGTGCCGTGCTGACGATCCGGAACTCAAAACATTCGCGGTTCCGTTGCTCATTGCAGGGAACTCACCATGGGCTGTCGCCTGTCTAGCGAAGCAACAAAACATCAAGGTTTGCCACGAAACTTTATACAAAATAGTTGATAAGCGCACATGGGATACTGTGAACCCGATCGCTTGTTTACGATCCCGACGACCACGCCGAAAACAACATCATTCACGACCGAAAGCCTCAGCAATCGGTGTTGATGCGCCACGTATTACACAACGTTGCGAAGCCGCTACAACCCGCACGGAGCATGGGCATTGGGAAGGCGACTTGATCATCGGGCAAGGGAACAAATCGGCGATGATCACCCTTGTTGAACGGCTCTCCGGTAAAGCCGAAACGATGGTTTTGCCTGACGGTTACACCGCTGACATTGTCGCTGCGAAATTGTCCGATTGGATCGAATCAAAACCACAAGCACACATACGAACCTTGACCTGGGATCGTGGATCAGAAATGGCTCACTGGGACACGCTCACGACACAATGGGCGTTACCGGTCTACTTCTGCGACCCGCACTCACCATGGCAACGGCCAGTGAACGAAAACTTCAACCGTCAACTCCGCTGGTGGTTCCCAAAAGGCACGCCACTCAACAACATCACCCAGGAACAGGCCGACCGTGCCTGTACAATCCTGAACAACCAACCCCGCCGACTCCACGCCGGAAAATCAGCAAGCCAGCGATATGATCAATCCTGCACCGACCAATAGAATTCACCGACCTTCAAGGTAAACAATTGCGTAATGTTGGCCAATATCTGACCCAAGCGAATGCGTGTTGACTCGAATCCGGCCGGGGCCTAGTTTTCGCACCATATCTTTCGAATTCATCAGAAAGGAGCGTCGAATTTCAGGGCAAAGATATTTTGAAGCTTCTTCGATTTTCCTTTCCTGAAAATTCCGATAAAATTCCGTCAAAACCGGGAGTACTCCTTTTTTGATCTCTCGACCTTTGCAACCATTCACCAGAACGAATACTAGGCAGACTGCGCTTATTTTTCTGAAGCATTTCACTTAGTCATAGCCCTTCTTCTTGCAACTGTACCAACAGACAGCCGGAGCGGCCTGAAGTTGCTGTGTCAAACTTGTCCAGGTATAG
>JAYUAV010000315.1:0-9532 GCA_043741175.1 Verrucomicrobiota bacterium | reverse complement strand
TGGAACGGAGAGCCTTTCTCAATGCACCGCACCGCTGGACGCGGTGCTGCTGGGACGACGAGTCGTCCCAGCAGAAAAAGCGGCGACAAGTCGCCGCACCCCACATTTTTCCCTCGACGCCCCAAACTTGAGCGGCACTTTCAGTCACACCCCGCCGTTTTCCGGTTGCTTGACACGACCACTTTCATTGTTATCCTCACGCGCTCTGGTTGGAGGGGTTTTCCCGCCGCCGGGATGTTTTTTAATTTTATGAAACGCCAGTATCAACCGTCAAAAATCCGCCGCAAACGCCAGCACGGATTCCTGAATCGCAATTCCACCAAGAGCGGCAAGGCCACACTGGCCAACCGCCGTCGCGTGGGACGCAAGCGGCTCACGCCGGTTTGATCCGGCCATGTCGCCCGCATCGCCAGCCCGTCGCGGTCTGGGTCGTCGCTCCCGCATCAAGCAAGCGCGCGATTTTTTCCGCGTCCGTCAAGCTGGTGAACGCGCCGTGAAGGGTTGCCTGATCGCCAATTGGCTGCGTCTCCCGGCGGATTCCACCTCGCGCCTCGGTGTGGTGGTGAGCAAAAAAGTTGGCAACGCCGTCGTCCGCAGTCGCGCCAAGCGTTTGTTGCGCGAATCCTATCGGCAGCATCAACACGAATTCACACAGCCACTCGATCTTGTGCTCGTCGCTCGTAATTCCATCAAAGAAAAAGATTTTGCCGGAGTGGAGCGCGACGTTCTCTCCACGCTCCGTCAGGCAGGACTGGTCAAGTGAACTTGGCTCAATACATCCTCCTCGCGTTCGTGAGACTTTACCGCATGGTGATTTCTCCTGCGCTCGGCGCGTTCTTTGGACCTGCGGGCGGATGCCGTTTCACTCCCACCTGCTCGGCTTATGCTGCGGATGCTGTCCGCGAGCATGGCGCGGTTCGCGGAAGCTGGCTCGCCACCAAACGCCTTTGCCGCTGCCATCCGTGGGGCGGTTGCGGCCACGATCCTGTTCCCGAAAGGAAATTTTCCACCACCAAAACAAAAAGCACACCGCTGGACGCGGCACTGCTTGGACGACAAGTCGTCCAAGCGGGAAAAGCGGTGACAAGTCACCGCACTCCATATTCCAAGGCGCAGTCACTCGCCACGTCTTCCTCCACCGTCATCTAAAATAATTTCATGGACAGAAAAACAATCGCCGTAATGGTTGCCTGCATCGCGTTCCTTTTCCTTTGGCAGGGCGTGCTGGTGCCGAAGTATTTCATGGAGAAACGCCCGGTGTCGGCGGCCAACACCAATGCCACGCCCGTCGCCGTCTCCAGCGCGACAACGAACGCCACCACCACAGCCAGCACGACAGTTGTGCCTGCCGCTGTTTTAACGCGCGCAGATATTTCCACGAACACGCCGGAGCAATTGCTCGTCATCACGAACGAGAACGCGCGTTACATCTTCACCTCACGCGGCGGCGGATTGAAGGAGATCGAACTGGTCAAGTTCCCGGAAACCATCGCGCGCAGCCGCAAGGCCAACACCAATGCGCCCAAAGTCGCCACGCTCAACACGCACGCTCACCTGCCGGTGCTGGGCATTCTCGGCGGCGAGGCGTTGGTAGGTGACGGCGTGTTCACTCTCACGCCGATGGCTGGTGGCGTTCGCGCAGAAAAAGTTTTACCCAACGGACTCCATCTCGTGAAGGAGTTTGCGATGGGAACAAATTATCTGGTTCACGCGAAAGTCCGGTTTGAGAATACGTCAGCCAATGCGCTCGCACTGCCGTTGCAGGAATGGGTCGTCGGCACGGCCACGCCGATGGGTGGCGATGACGATGGTAGCGCAGTCGGACTCATGTGGTATGACGGCGAGAAATCAAAATTGCACGAAACGCTGACCTCCTATTTCGACAACAAGACGCTCGGCTGTTTCCCTGGCACGCCAAAGTCTGAATACCGCGACGGCGCGAGCAACATCGTCTGGACGGCCACCCACAATCAATTCTTCGCGAGCATCGTCATGCTGGACGCTCCGGCGGCGCAGATTGTTTCACGCGCGATTGAATTGCCACGTCCCACCGAGGGCAAGTTCAGCACAACGAACAATCCCGCGCGCAAAGGATTTGAGACAACGGTTCACTATCCAGCTACAACAATTGAAGCTGGCAAAACCATCGAGCGGAACGTGAACCTGTTCATCGGGCCAAAGGAATACAAGACGCTCGCCAGCATCGCGGACCGCTACAACAACAACTCAGATCAGGCGATGGGCTTCGGCTTCTTCGGCTTCTTCTCGAAGGCGTTGCTGCTCGTGATGAACTGGCTGCACAGCGCGCTTTCAGTCTCCTACGGCTGGGCGATCATCGTCATCACCGTTCTGCTGAAAATTATTTTCTGGCCGCTCACCGCCGCCAGCACGCGCGCCTCGCAAAAGATGGCCGCACTCGCTCCGCAGATCGCTGCGCTCAAGGAAAAACACAAGGACGACCCCGCGAAGTTCTCCGCCAAGCAGATGGAGTTCTACAAGGAAAACAAGATCAACCCCGTGGCTGGCTGTCTGCCCATGCTCGTGCAATTGCCCGTGTTCTTCGGCTTCTTCACGATGCTCCGCACCGCCATCGAATTGCGCGGTGCAAGTTTCCTGTGGGCTGTGGACTTGTCCAAGTCCGACACGATCTTTTTCGTTTCAGGATTCCCGATCAACCCGCTCCCATTGCTCTACATCGCCACCGCTATCTGGCAAACACACGTCACGCCAATGTCACCCGGCATGGACCCCGCCCAGCAAAAGATGATGCGCTGGATGCCGCTCATGTTCCTCGTCATCCTCTACAACTTCTCCTCCGGCCTCGCGCTCTACATGACCGTCAACAACCTATTGACGATCCTTCAGACCAAGATGACCAAGAAGCCGGTCGCTGGAGCAACTCCCGCCGCACCACCTACAGCTTCAGCATTGACGCCCGCGTCAAAAAAGAAAAAATAAGCGCGAACAACTGATCTGGCACAGGTCGCCACCATCAACAATCAACTCTTTACCATCAACAGTCGCAATGTCCGCCCAACCCAAAGTCACTCTCGAAAAACTGCTCTCGCTCCTCGGCTTCCCCGCCACGATTGATGAGCACAAGATGGAAGACGGAATCCTTCTCGATGTGAAAGCTGAGGACTCCGGGCGACTCATCGGACGACAAGGCCAGACTCTTTCCGATCTGCAATACATCACCAACCGGCTTTTGTTCCAACAAGACCAAAGCGTTCCCAAAGTCACCGTGGATGTCGCTGGTTACCGCGCCCAAGCTCGCGAAGCGTTGGTGAAGAAGGTTCAGGAAGCTGCGGAGAAAGTTCGCCGTTGGGGCGACCCCGTGGAACTCGAACCCATGTCCGCCTTTGATCGCCGCGTCGTTCACCAAACTCTCAGAGATGATCCCGACATTGAGACACAGAGCATCGAAGTGGACGGCACAGACAAGAAAGCGATGCTGCTCCGGTCAAAACATTGAGCGGTACTCGAAGAATCGGGGGCGGGAAAATCGCGCAGAGAACGCGGAGGAGCGCAGAGTTTCGTAAGAATTCAGCACACATCTTTTGGTCATTCTCAACTTCCTCCCCCTCTGCGACTCTCAGCGACCTTTGCGTCTCCGCGTCTATCCAGCTTCCTGCGGCAAGTCAATCAGCCCGTCACCACGGTTCCCACCGCTTCACCCATCACCACGCGCTTCAAGTTATGTGACTTGAACAGATCAAACACAATAATCGGCATCTTGTTGTCCATGCACAGCGAGAACGCCGTCGAGTCCATCACCTTCAACTGCTTCTGCAACGCATCAATGTAGGCGATCTGTGAGAAGCGTTTCGCTTTGGGATTCTTCTTCGGATCGCTGTCGTAGATGCCGTCCACTTTCGTCGCCTTCAAAATAACTTCCGCGCCGATCTCTGTCGCGCGCAACGCTGCCGCCGTGTCCGTTGAAAAATAAGGATTGCCCGTGCCGCCGCCGAAAATGACCACGCGACCTTTTTCAAGATGCCGCACTGCGCGACGACGAATAAACGTCTCCGCAACCTGCGGCATGGTGATGGCGGTTTGCACGCGGGTGGCCACGCCGATCTTTTCGAGCGCATCCTGCAATGCAAGTGAGTTGATGATGGTCGCGAGCATCCCCATGTAATCGCCCGTGGCTCGTTCGATACCCTTCTCGCTGCCCGCCAGACCGCGAAAGATGTTTCCGCCGCCGAGCACGATGACGACCTGCACGCCAAGATCGCGGACTTCGCGCACTTGTTCAGCCATGCTCTGAATTGCTTTGGCATCAATGCCGAAACCTTGTTCGCCCCCCAACGCTTCACCGCTGAGTTTGACGAGAATCCGGCGATACTTTGGCTGGGGTGTTTTTTTCATGGTGGTGTTACGTCAACAATCGTTCTGTCGCCGAGCGTTGTAGCAATCCGCGCCGCGAGCGTCAAATCAAAGGCGAGTTCGGCAGCACTCAAATTCAACTGTAGGGCACGACGTAAGGAGTGCTTTGCCGGAACGACTCGTTACCTCGTCGCCTACAAAACTTCAAACCGCCGTCAGCGTCACCGCATCGGGTTTCAAAACAATTCCCTCGCACAGTTCATCAAACAAATCGCGATATTCGGCTTCCTTCAATTGCAACCCGCGCGCAGCAGCGTGGATGAATCCCCGCGTGGTTTGATGCGCGTAACCGAGCAAACCTTGCCGCAACGGCAGCGAGTAAAGCACCAGCGTCATGCCATAGACCAGCGTGTGCCAGCCGTGCGCCTGGCCGCTTTCCACCGCCGCGAGATAACGCTGAACCATTCGCTCATCGCGCAACGGGCGCAGCTTCAGGAGTTGATCGCGACCAATGCGATGGCTGGCGTTTGCAAAATCCCGGAGCATTGGTTCGCTCGCGAGTTGTTGATCGAAGGCGATCAATTCACGCACCTCATTCCGACTTGCGTGCGTGAACGCCGTTCTGATGGCGGGCAATTCATGCGGCAACAAAATCATCTCGCGATACGCGCGAAGAAACTCCCGCAACGCCGCAAGGCTCGTGATCGGCTTCACCGTGAGCGAACCCGCCAGCGCGTGCAACGACGCCAGCCCGTCCGCCGTGCCGAGTTGCGCGACAAGTGGATGCGCGTCTCCCAGCCATTCGGCGGGGTCTTGCGTCAAACTCGGTTTTGCGAGCGGATTCATCTGGGTTGATGTTCGCAGCACTCGTACCGCGAAGGTTGGGCAAAGCATCTTTCTTCACACGCGTCGTTGCGAGCGGGAAATGTGACGGGCACGAAAATAAATTTCTTGAAGTGGCACGCGCTTCATTGTGTGCGCGTCTCAACAAATATCCTACCTGATCCGCTCGCCCGAATTGGGGACTCGATAAACCTCGCAAGCCAAACACGACGTTGGCAGCATCAACCCGCATGAAACTGAAACTCCCCGTTGTCTTCGTCTCGCTTGCTTTGGCGGTTACGGGTTGCATCAATACAAAATTTAATGAGTCGAACCCTGCGACGCTGTTACTCAAGTCCAAGGAGTTTTCTCAGAAAGGTAATGGGAACGGCGCGTTGGAACTGGACGGGTTGTTTTACGAAACATCTCAAGGTCGTTTCGCGTTGGCCGCCGAACTCACGAGCAAAGCCGCCGAGGTCGGCGTAGGCAAACCGTTGGGCGCACAAGCGACAATGCCCGACGGTCGTGTGGTCAAGATTTCAATCACGTCCACCGACCCGGAGTCAAAAAACTTTACGCTCAATCTCAGCGCCGAACCCAGCGCGGACATCGTGAAGTGGGGCTTCGCGATTGATGCTCACGCAGACGAATACTTCACTGGCTTGATGGAGCGCACGGTGGACGGGCCGCAACAAGCGTCGTGGGCCAGCGGCATCAAACCCGCCATGAATCTACGCGGCCAAAAGGTGGATATGATCCTCAATCCGACCACGTCGGTTTATGCGCCGTTCTATATTTCATCGCGCGGCTATGCGACGTTTGCTAAGACGGATTGGCCGGGCAAATACGATTTCTGTGTGAGCGACAAGAAGCGCGTGAAGATCGAGTTCGAGGGGCCGTCGTTTGAAATGAAGTTCTACACGTCGCACGATCCGGCGGTTCTTGTGAAGGCTCACGCGCTGGATGCAGGCCCGCCGTTTCTCCCGCCCAAGTGGCTCTACACTCCGTGGCGTTGGCGTGATGAACACACTCAGCGCGCGAGTTACTACGACGGCACGCCGGTGACCGGGCCGTTCAACTCCGAAACGATGGAAGACATCTTGATGATGAAGGCGTATGGGATTCCGTGCGGAGTTTATTGGATAGATCGCCCGTGGGGTCCGGGTAAGCCATGGGGCTACGATGATTTTGATATTGATGAGAAACGGCTACCCAACTTCGGCAAGATGGTTCAATGGCTCGGCGCGCAGGACACGAAGCTCGTGTTGTGGATCGGGCCGTTCTACCAAGGTCAAATGGCGACAAATGCTCTCGCGCGTGGCTGGAATCTTGCCGGTCAGGTGCGTCTGAAGAATGGAAATAATTATCCGATGGTGGACTTCTCGAACCCCGAAGCGAAGGCGTATTGGCAGAGTGGCGTGGAGAAATTGCTCAAGCTCGGCGTCGCGGGCTTCAAGCTGGATCGCGCGGAGGAAGATATTCCTGAGAAGGGCACGTTCAAGATTCACGACGGACGATCCATCCGCGAGAATCGCAACAACTATCCCGCGATGTATGTGAAGGCAACTTACGACATCGCTGAGAAATATCGCGGCCAGGATTTCGCGCTGATGCCGCGCGCGGCTTACACCGGCACATCGAAGTATGCGGTGTTCTGGGGCGGAGACGTGGGCGGGCCGCAGGAAGGTTTGCGCGCCTCGATCATCGCGTTGCAACGCTCGGCAGTGATGGGTTATCCGAACTGGGGCGCGGACACTTGCGGCTACGGCAAGGCGGCGATGGAGCAGGAAGTTTGCGCTCGCTGGCTGGCGTTCAGTTGTTTCAATCCGATCATGGAAGTCGGACCCACGCGCAACGTGGCATTCTGGAATCTGCTGCGCGAACCCAAATATGACGCCACGCTCATCGCGACATGGCGGCTCTACGCGCGCTTGCATCAGCGGCTCGTGGATTACAGCTACGCGCACGGCGTTGAAGCCTCTCAATCCGGTATGCCCATCGTGCGCCCGTTGTTTATGGCTGATCCGAAAGCACCGCAGGCGTGGGCCAACTGGTGGACGTTCCTCTACGGTCGCGACATTCTCGTCTCGCCGATCTGGGAGAAAAACAAACGCGAGCAGGAAGTTTATCTGCCGAGCGGCGAGCAATGGCGCGACGCGTGGAATCCAGAAAAGATTTACGCCGGTGGCCAGAGCATCAAGGTCAAATCAGAGTTGCATCACATCCCCATCTTCATCCGCGTCGGATCAAATGTGGAGCTAGGCGATCTGAACAAGGAATGGGCGGAGTCATGGGCGATTGCGCAAAAGCAGCCGGACTTGAAGCCGCTGGATGCGGAAGCGAAAGCGTGGTTGGAAAAGAATAAATGACCCGCTTGTAGGCGACGACGTGAGGAAGCTTTAATCAATCAACTCCTTGATTGTCGGACTGCGATGTCCGCCAAAACTCCATGAACTCAGCAGGCGAAACCACCGCGCAACCGCGACGCTTGCCGGGCGGGTAATCAGCCAGATTACCAGTCACGAGGAAATCCGCCGAAGCCGCGAGAGCTACTGCCAGAAAAGGCTCGTCATCTACGTCCGGCAAATTCAAATCAGGCTGCCCGCTGGCATCAACGGTCAATCCGTCTGCTTCCAGCTTGGTCAATACCTCGCGCACCCGTTTGGGATCAAACTTGAAACGTGGGCGGGCGAGGACTTCGGTGTATTCGGCGAGGATGCGTTCATCATAGCAAACCTGAACCGCGCCAGCCAAAGCCAGCATGAGAATTTGCGCGGGATTCCCAAGCGACTGGAGCAAGCCCGACACGACAATGTTGGTGTCGAGCACGATTTTCATTTCCGACGGCGGGCGCGGCGGCTGGCCGCGATTTCAGTGTCAATGTCTGCCATGGAGAGTTCTGACGCACCGCTGCCAACGGCGGCTTGTTGAAGCGCGGACTGCGCCTGAAGCGCGCGGACGCTACGCACCAGAGCGCGGGTGGATTCAACCGAAGCCGACGCGATACGCAGCAAGACCGCCACCGGTTGTCCTTTAGACGTGACGACGAGATCGTCTTTACTTGCCGACTTGAGCCATTGCTTTGCGGGCTTCTTCTTCAAGTCACCGATGGTAATTGTACTCATGTCCGCAGAATACGCCGTAGTTCTACCGCGTGCAAGCTGCGGGAAAACGCCAACCAACGTAATGACGCCAGGTAGCAAAGGCGCAAAGGACTTCCGCCACTCCAGCCCCGTAGGTGCGGTATCTTTGTAGATCACCAGCTCCAGCGGAGCGACATAGGCTGTCGTTCGAACTGCTTGCAGCACTTGTAGGCCACGATGTGACTGACAAGACCGCGAACGCGTGAAACGCTTTTCAGGCGTGGCTCGCTGAGGCGCATTTGAAAACTCAACTTGGCGGAACCGTTGCGCCAACGCAGGGGGAGAATGTGGTCGGTATCATCAGAATACTTTCGCCAACGCCTCTTTCATTTCCTTTGCGTCTTGGAAGCGAGCCTTGGGATTCTTATCCAGCGCACGGTCTATGACGGCGGCGAGCGGTTTGGGAATGGTGCCGTCACGTTTTCGTATTGGAACGACATCGCCGTCGAGAACGACGGCCAGCGGGTCTTTGCCCTTTGGAAAATCACGCGGCAGCAATCCTGTCAGCATGATGTAGAAAGTCGCCGCGATGCTCCACACGTCGCTCACAGGTTTGACGCGCTTGAAGTTGATGATCTGCTCGCGGGGCATGTAATACGGCGTCCCGCCGAAATTGCCCGTCAAAGTCAATCCACTCAGTCCCGCCTGCTCAAAATTCTTCGCGAGGCCGAAGTCCGACACCTTCACCTTGCGATTCGCTTTGCTTCCGGCCAGTAGAATATTCCCCGGCTTCAGATCGCGATGCACGATTCCTTTCGCGTGCGCGAACGCGAGGCCGTCTAATGTTTGCAACATTATGTGCTTTGCCTCATCCAGCGGAACTTTCCCGCCGCGCCGCTTCATCAAGTCGGCCAGACTCCCGGCATCGCAGAACTCCATCACGAAAGAGAACGCACCGCCCACTGATCCCTGATCGAAGAACGACACAATATTTGGATGGCGCAGCGAACTCAGCAGTTCCATCTCTTTCAAAAACTTCTTCTTCGACATTTCTTGCGCCGCGACCCGTGCAAGCATGACTTTTACCGCGACCGAGACGCCGTCTTTCTTGCGCCGTGCCAGATACACCGCCCCGCAACCGCCAACGCCAAGCTGTTGAAGAATGTCGTAGCCCTCAATCGTGGGCACAGGATGGCCATTCCGTTTGATGCGATCCTTCGCGAGCATCGCCGCGAGCGCCTGCCACGGATCGTTGTTGGCCTTCTCCCGGCAATCGCCGCACAAACCATTTTCGTCAG
>JAYUAV010000314.1:0-6025 GCA_043741175.1 Verrucomicrobiota bacterium | reverse complement strand
GGTAGCAGCGGCGCGGTCTATCCACTGCCGTTCTTTGATCGCATTGCCGACCAACCCACGCCTCGCCAGTGGGACGCCGTCATTCTCGAAAACGACTTCTTGCGCGTCATGGTCCTGCCCGAGATCGGTGGCAGCGCTCCGGGGGCAGTGTCAAGATGCGCCCTTGGCGATGGGGGATTGAGGGTTGCCAGATGTTTGAGCCTCGTCACCTCGTCTCCTACAAAGATTTTGCTCTGCGTCTCTGTGTCTCTACGCTAAAAGGAAGAAGTTATGACTAACAAGAAAGTCGCCATTGTCGGTGCGTCCGGTTACTCCGGCGAAGAGTTGGTAAAACTCTTATTGAACCATCCGCACGCGGAATTGGTCGCAGTCACCTCGCGCCAAAACGCCGGGCAAACACTCGCCAGTGTGTTTCCCAAGTTTGCGAGCCATCCCAAAACTAAGAACCTCTGCTTCGTCGAACCGAACGCCGCCGCGCTTGCCAAGCAAGCAGACGTGGTGTTTCTCGCATTGCCGCATGGCGTCGCAGCAGAGTATGCGATTCCGTTGTTGAAGGCTGGTGCAATCGTTATTGATCTCAGTGCGGACTTCCGGCTCAAGAGCGCGGAAGTCTACAAAGAATTTTACGCGCACGATCATCCCGCGCCAGAACTGCTTGCTAAGTCCGTCTATGGTTTGCCGGAGTTTTATCGCGAGGAAATCAAGAAGGCGAAACTCATCGCGTCGCCCGGCTGTTATCCCACGAGCATTTTGCTGCCGACGATTCCGCTGTTGAAAGCCGGACTCATCAAGCCGCACGGCATCATTGCTGATTCCCACAGCGGCGTGACCGGAGCGGGGCGCAAAGCCGAGATTGATTACCTGTTCTGCGAGTGCAACGAGAGCGTCCGTCCCTACGGCGTACCGAAGCATCGGCATTTGTCCGAGATTGAGGAACAACTTTCACTTGCAGCAGGAACGAAAGTTATCATCCAGTTCACGCCGCATCTCATGCCGGTGAATCGCGGTATTCTCACGACGCTTTATCTCGCGCCGAGCGAACATTTCTCCGATGTGGCGGGCGCGGTAAAGCTTGGCGAAAAAATTTCCTCTTGTTATGCGAAAGCCTACGGCAGCGAACCGTTTGTCCGCGTGCTGGAAGGGAAGGCATTACCCGATACCAAGAACGTCGTCGGCACAAACGTCTGTGAAATCGCATGGCGGCTTGATCCGCGCACGGGACGGCTCATCGTGATGAGCGCCGAGGATAATCTCGTGAAAGGCGCGAGCGGTCAGGCCGTGCAGAGCATGAATATCGTGTGTGGTTTCCCGGAAACGGCGGGATTGGTTTAGTGGGAACGCCGAGCATCGCTCGGCGTGTGAGCAAAACTAGATTCTTGCCGAGCAATGCTCGGCGCTCCGAAAATGAAACTTCCTTACTACGAAGTCTCGGCGTTCGCTACGAATCCATTCGGCGGTAATCCCGCTGGCGTTTGTCCACTCGAATCTTGGCTACCGGACGCCACGCTGCAAAGCATCGCCGCGAATAACAATCTGGCGGAGACTGCGTTCACGGTGCCGCGCGGCAATGACTACGAGTTGCGCTGGTTCACGCCGACGGTTGAGATTGATCTGTGCGGCCACGCGACGCTGGCTGCGGCTTTCATATTATTCAACGAGCGTGGCCTTCGCGCTGATGAAGTTCGTTTTCATTCCCGTAGTGGCGTGCTGACAGTTGCTCGCGCGAACGATCTCCTGACACTCGATTTTCCTTCGCGTCTGACTGTCGCTTGCGCAGTGCCAGACACGTTGATTCGAGGGCTTGGCGCAAAGCCAAGAGAAGTTCTCAAGGCGCGTGATTATCTCGCAGTGTTTGTCAACGAAGCAGAAGTGCGCGCACTAAAACCCGATTTCGCCATGCTTAAAACTCTCGATTGCCTCGGCATCATCGCCACCGCGCCGGGCAGCGATTGTGACTTTGTTTCACGTTTCTTTGCGCCGGGTACAGGTGTGGATGAAGACCCGGTCACAGGCTCGGCGCATTGCACATTGATCCCGTATTGGTCGCAGCGGCTTGGTAAAACAAAACTATTTGCGCGGCAGGTGTCACAACGAAGAGGCGAGTTGTTCTGCGATCTGGCGGATGATCGCGTGCGGATCGGAGGTCATGCGACACTTTATTTGCGCGGCGAAATCTTGCTGTCTGCCGTGGCTTGAGTGTTGCGGAATCTTTCGCCGTTCACCGCGTCAACAACATCTTCACGCCTGCCACAATCAAGACGACCGAGAGTAATCGCCGCATCGTTAGCGGTTCAAGCCGACGGCTGCCCAACTCCGCGCCAATGATTCCGCCCAGAAGCGCTGCTGGCGCCCACCAAACGATTTCATGCGGAACATTTCTTACGCTTGCTAGATGACCAAGCAATCCTGCGGCGGAGTTGACGAGGATGAATGCGACGGAAATTCCGGCGGTCTTCTTTACGTCAGCCCAGCCGAGAAATAGCAACAACGGACTGAGAAATATCCCGCCGCCCACCCCCGTCAAGCCAGACAACAACCCGATTATCGCGCCAAAGATCAATGCGCGCGGCACGGCAACGGGCCTTAATCCTGCCGGCGCTTGTGTTGTTGGTTTGACCACCAATCGCCACGCGGCGAATAACAGCACGCAGCCGAGGATGATTTTGTAGGTTGAGATCGGCAGCTTCGTCATGCCGCCCAAAAATGCCATCGGCATGGACAACGCAGCGAGCGGCCAGAAGATTTTCCATTCGAAATGTCCCGCGCTGGCAAAACGGATTGTGCCCACGGTGGCCACCACCAGATTGAGCACCAGCGCGGTCGGCTTCATTACGTCGGGCGCGAGACCGAACAGCGCCATCGCCGCGAGGTAGCCAGAAGCGCCAGCGTGGCCGACCGAGGAGTAGAGCAGCGCGGCGGCAAGGATCAGCAGCGTGAGCGTGAGCGTTTCAGTCATGGCCGACCGAAGGAAAATTATGCAGGTGTCGGTGTGATGTGGCGCACGAGCAACGGAATGCTCGTCTGGACTTTTTCATCGAACAGGATGTCGAGCGAGTAAAGTCCAGGTTGATCAAACTTCAACTGCTGAATGTTGAGGATGTAATTGCGCGTGCCGAAGTGCATATCGCCCGGCAGCGAAACTTCAATCGGAATTTCAATCGGCGGCATGATGGCGCGACCATCGGCATCTACGAAGTTGAGTTTCAATTGGCGTTTGCCCTCGTCCTGGCTGGCGAATGTGACACGCAATGCCACGGCGCACTGCGGATGAATCGCCGGAAGCTCACGCGCGTAGATCGTATCGAACGCGCCGAGTAGATTGAGTTTTCCGTTGTCGTCTGTCGCTGCGTCACAAAGAACCGCTACTTGAATGTTCATGCGCGCAAAAGCTAGCCGGAAGCCGGGCGAATTAGCACGAAAGATTTTTACTACACAGCGGCGAACCGTCTCAAGTCCGCGAGAAAACTATCCACATCATTTTCCGTCGTGTCCCAACTGCACATGAGCCGCGCCTCCTGCCAGCCGCCGACGTGGGTGTAAAACTTCCAGCCGCGAGCGTGCATGGCCTTGACCAGCGGCTCAGGAATCTTGGCAAACACAGAGTTGGAATCCACGGAGTAGGCGATACTGATCTGCGGTAGCGCACGCAATCCAGTGTCGAGCCGCTGGGCCATCGCGTTGGCGTGTCGCGCGTGCTTGAGCCACGCACCATCGCGCAACATTCCCGTCCAAGGCGCGGAGAGGAAACGCATCTTGGACGCGAGCTGCCCGCCTTGTTTGCAACGGTAATCAAACTCCTTCGCCAGTTCGCGATCAAAGAACACGACCGCTTCACCGATGGCGATGCCGTTCTTCGTTCCGCCGAAGCACAGGACATCTACGCCGGATTTCCAAGTCGCCTCGGCGGGCGAGACGTTGAGCGAGGCAACTGCATTGGCGAACCGTGCGCCGTCCATGTGAACGCGCAGGCCGCATCGCCGCGCCTCTTCAGTCAGCGTACGCAGCTCCGCTACCGAATACACCGTGCCCACTTCCGTCGCCTGCGTGATGCTCAACGCGCGCGGCTTGGGATAATGGATGTCCTTCCGCTTGTTGACCGCGCGATCAATGTCTTTGGGATCAATCTTCCCGTTCTCGCCACGCAGCAAAAGAATCTTGCTGCCGTTAGCAAAAAATTCTGGCGCGCCGCACTCGGAGGTTTCAATGTGCGCGATCTCGTGACAAAGAAAGCTGTGATACGACTGACAAAGCGACGCCAGCGCGAGCGAGTTCGCCGCCGTGCCGTTGAAGACGAAGAAAACTTCGCAATCCGTCTCAAAGATTTCACGGAGCAGATCAGACGCGCGCTGTGTCCAAGTGTCATTGCCGTAACTGACTTCGTGATCGGCATTGGCCTCTTGCATGGCGGCCCAAGCTTCGGGACAGATGCTGGAATAATTGTCGCTGGCGAAGTGGCGGCGGATAGAGGACGCGTCAGTCATGGCGGAAAGCTACCGAAACGCGCCGAGAGCGAAAGCTCGAAGCGGAACGCCGAGCATTGCTCGGCTCGTATCTCCAATGATGAACATGCCGAGCGATGCTCGGCGTTCCTATCCGCCCAAATACGCGCTGCGGACTTTAGGGTCTTGGCGTAAGGCGGCTGACTCGTTCTGCAAAATGATCTTCCCCGTCTCAAGCACGTAGCCGTAGTGGGAAATCTCCAGTGCGAGATTCGCGTTTTGTTCGACGAGCAGGATGGTGATGCCGTGGGTGCGGTTGATCTCGACGATCTTCTCGAAGATGGTTTTCACCAGCAGCGGCGCGATGCCGAGTGATGGTTCGTCCATCATCAGAAACTTCGGCTTGCTCATCAGCGCGCGACCGATAGCAAGCATCTGTTGTTCACCACCGCTCAACGTGCCAGCGATTTGCTTCTCGCGTTCCTGCAAACGCGGAAACGTTTTGAACACGAGTTCAAGCTCTTGCTGGATGACGGCTTTGTCGCGCTGGAGATACGCGCCCATCATCAGATTTTCATTCACCGTAAGATTGGCGAACACCATCCTGCCTTCTGGCACATGCGAGAGTCCAAGTGCGACAATCTGGTGCGCGGGCAGGCCGGAAATAACTTTCCCCTCGAACAGAATTTCCCCACTGCGGGGTTTCACCAAACCTGAAATCGCGCGAAGCGTCGTGCTCTTGCCCGCGCCATTCGAGCCGATAAGCGTGACGATGCTGCCTTGTTTCACGGACAACGAAATGCCGTGCAGTGCCTTGATCGCGCCGTAGCTGACGTGCAGATTTTTTATCTCAAGCATGCTTTACCGTCTCCTGACCCAAGTAGGCTTCAACCACTTTCGGATTCGCGCGAACTTCGGCGGGCGTGCCTTCGGCGATCTTCACCCCGTAATCCAACACCGCGATGCGTTCGCAAATACCCATGACGACTTGCATGTCGTGCTCGACCAGCAGGACGGCGATCTGAAATTTTTCTTTGATGAACCGGATGAGCTTTGTGAGTTCCGCTTTCTCGGTGGGATTCATCCCGGCAGCGGGTTCGTCAAGGAGCAGCAACTTCGGTTTTGTGGCGAGCGCACGGACGATTTCCAGACGACGCTGGTTTCCGTAAGGCAGACACTTCGCTTCCTCATCGCGGAATTGTCCGAGGTCGAAAATCTCCAACAACTCCATCACCTGCGCTGCGACTTCTTTTTCTCCGTCGTGAAACGCGCGTCCGCGCCAGAGCGCATTGCGGATGCCGTGGGTGCGGTGCAATTGCACGGCGGCGCGCACGTTGTCGAACACGCTCAAGCTCGCGAAGAGCCGGATGTTCTGGAACGTCCGCGCGATGCCGAGCTTTGTGAGTTGATACGGCTTCAACTGCGCGGTGGGTTGTCCGTTGAAAGTGATCGTGCCTCCCGTCGGTTGATAAACGCCGGTGATGAGATTAAAAAGCGTCGTCTTGCCCGCACCGTTCGGGCCGATGAGTCCGACGAGTTCCTGCGAGCCGATCTGCAAATCCACTTCAGAAACAGCCGTCAATCCG
>JAYUAV010000313.1:0-8167 GCA_043741175.1 Verrucomicrobiota bacterium | reverse complement strand
AGCACCCATTCTTCTCTGGCTCGCGTGGACCAGAAAATCATTGTTGGATTGGATTTTTGGGACTGGCTCAAGAAGCAACATCTATGCGACCAGTTGGTCAACGGTCGGCTCTTGGACATCGGCTCAGGCTGGCATCCGACCATTCCCGTGTTGTGGCATTCTTTCGGTAACAGTGATCAGACGCTGGCGGATATTTGCCCAAACATGAACGCGTGGCAGGTGGCTGATACGGTCAGGCACTTCCGCGAGATTGTGGGGAACCCCAAATGGTCGCACAGTTCGGACTTGAAACGTCTGCCTGAAACGCCCCCTGCGTCTTTACCAGATGCTGCTTCTGCCTTGCGTCCGATGGGCATCCGCTACGAAGCGCCCTACGGAGATTATTTGCAGAAGCATCCCAACCATTTTGACATGGTCATCTGCACACAAGTGCTTCAACACATCCCGAAAGCGGTTCACTTGCAACTCTTCAAGGAACTATTTCACTGCATGAAACCTGGTGCTTTGTTTCATGCGACTGTTCACTTTGTGGGACAATTCCAAAGTCCTGGGTTGCGACAGGGACAATACGAGCATCTGACAGCATCCCCGGAGACGTGGGATGGATGGATCAATTCTTCACTCATGGGCTTCAACCGATTGAAAGGGACTGACTACCGGGAAACACTCGAACAATCAGGGTTTCGCATTCGTGAATTCAGGCTGGTTGAACCCACAGCCGAAGACTTGGCTGAACTTCGACGAACAAAAGTTCATCCGAGCTTTGGTCGTTATTCCGAACAAGAACTCGCGACGCGAGGGGTGTTCTTCGTCGTGCAAAAACCGTGATTCTATTTCTCACCTATCACAAGGTCAGTGCTGCCGGAGAGAGCGGTGGCGAAGATTTTTACACCGTGCCTTGCGATGTGATGACCGCGCAGATCAAGGCGACGATTGCGGCTGGGTATCAACCCTTGCCCATCAACCGCCTTCTCAACACCGCCAAAATACCCGCCTTTCCCGGCTCAAACTACGTGTTGAGCTACGACGATGGCACGTCGGATCACTACGAGGTTGTTTTGCCGATGCTTCAAGAAACAGGCTTGCGCGGAATCTTTTTTGTTCCCACGGCCAAGCTCAACAAACCCGGTCATCTTACGAATGCTCAGGTTCAGGAGATTGCCAAGGCGGGTCACTCCATCGGCTTTCATAGTCACGAACATCGCCGGTTGGATAGAACGGGCGACGATGTGTTGCGCGAACAATTCAAACGCTCGCGCGGTATCCTTGGAGATTTGCTTGGCGACGCTCCGTGGTTGTTTGCGCCGCCTGGCGGATTTCTAAATGAACACGTCCGCGAAGTTGCACTCGGATTCGGCGTCAAAACCATCCGCACCATGCGCTGGGGTTTCAATCTCACGCCGGACATCACCGCTTTGGAGACCGTTCCACTGAACCGCCATACCAACACGGCGCAGTTCGGTAAAATTCTGCAAGGAAAGCAGCCGCGCCTTCTCTACATTGGCAAGCAAGCGGCTAAAGCAATCGTTCCATTGCGCGCTTACGAACGCATCCGAACTTGGATGTTCAAGCTCGGTCGGAAAAACTGACAATCAATGCAATCAAATCCGCATCTCATCATCGGCGCGGGCCTCACCGGCCTCTCATGCGCCTATCATCTCGGCCAGGACTACATCATGGTCGAACGCGAGAATGAACCCGGCGGCATCGTCCGCACACGCGATCGCCACGGCGGTTTCCTCTGCGACGGCACCGGCCATTGGTTGCATCTCCGCAACGCCGGGATGAAAGAACTCGTCAACAAAATCCTCGCTGGCCAACTCGTCGAACACGAACGCAAAGCTGTGGTCCACATGCGCGGCGCGTTCACCCCGTATCCATTTCAAGCGAATACTTTCGGTCTGCCGAACGAAGTCGGTATGGAATGTCTGCTCGGTTTGCTCAAGGCGCGTCACCCACAAGACTTCGGTCTCACTGCTCCCACGACACCGCCGAAGAATTTCCGTGAGTGCGTGGAACGGCTCTTCGGCGAAGGCATCTGCAAACACTTCATGGTTCCCTACAACGAAAAGTTGATGGGTGTGAAGCTCGAAGAGATTTCCGCCACCTACGCGGATCGTTTCATCCCGCGTCCTTCGCTTGAAGACGTAGTGAAAGGCGCGTTTGGTTTCTCACGCGAATCGCTCGGCTACAACGCCAAGTTCGTTTATCCGCGCGACGGCGGTATCAGTTCACTGCCCAAGGCGCTGGCCAAAGCCATTCCGAAACCGCCGCGCTACGAAACCATCATCAAGAGCGTCAATCTCGGCAAGAAAACCACCACGCTCACCACGGGCGAGCAGATCAAATTCAATCGCCTCGTCAACACGATGCCGATGAAAAACTTCGTCGGCATCATCGAAGACGCGCCCGCAGAAATACGCGCCGCCGCCGCCAAACTCCGCGCCACCACCGTTCACTACTACGACATCGGCGTGCGCGGCAAAGGCGACATCGCCAGCAACTATCACTGGATTTATTTCCCCGAACCGGAATTTGTTTTCTATCGCGCAGGTTCTTACTCCGCCGTCCACGAGTCTTCCGCTCCGAAAGGTTGCCGTAGTTACTACGTTGAACTTTCCGGCGGCGACGCCATTGAACTGCTCAAGAAGCCCGACCAGCTTCGTACGCGCGTCATTGCCGATCTCAAGCGCGCGAAGGTATTGTCCGAGGACGATGAGATTCTTTTCATGGAACTGTGCGACATCCCGCACGCCTACGTGATCTTCGACGAACACTACGACCCAAGTCGGAAGCTGATCCTCGATTATCTGGAGAAGAACGGCGCATCCAGCGGCGGACGTTGGGGTGGGTGGAACTATGGCGGCATGGAAGACGCGCTGCTTGAAGGCAAGGCGGCGGCGGACAGTATCCGTGGAAACGTTTCCTGATCGAAAACATGTCCAACTCGACTTTCAACCCCGAAGTTTTCAACCGCGCATTTCGTGAGCGCGTGGCTGAAGTCTATGGCGATACGTCCGGCAAAGGCTCTCTGGATGACCGCCAGTTGTTCTATCTTGAAATGCTGACGGAGATTGACGCGTTCCAAAAAGGCAAACACCTCGTTGACCTCGCACCCGGCCTCACCGCGTTCGGTCCGATCGCTGCGGCAATGGGGATGAAGGTCACACTGATTGACGATTATGGCGGCGGCGGCGGCGTGGATGTGAATCGCAGGGAAGTTGCGATGAAGATCGTCAACGGCTTCCGAGACAAACTCGGCGTGCGCATCGAGGAGATGGACTTTCTCACCAAGCCTTTACCGATGCCTGACGCCTCTGTGGATGCCATCACCTGCTTTCACAGTCTGGAACACTGGCACAACTCTCCCAAGCCATTGTTCCGCGAAATCATCCGTGTCCTAAAACCCGGCGGTCATCTCATCATCGCCACACCGAACGCCGTGAATCTCCGCAAACGTCTTCTACTCCCGTTCGGCATGACGAACTATGGCGCGTTGGAAGAATGGTATCACGATGGCGATCCCGTTTATCGCGGCCACGTCCGCGAACCCATCGTGCGAGACTTGCAACGTCTGATGGAATGGAATGGTCTGGAAGTTCGCGCCACTTACGGAAGAAATTTTATCGGCAAGGCGAGCAACTCGTTGAGTTTTATTCCGCGTCCGTTGATGAGTTTCATCGCCACCAGCGTGGATTTAGTGATCCGATTTTTTCCGTCGCTCTGCTCGGACATCCACGTTGTAGGCCGGAAGCCCGCATGAAGCCGCCCGTCTTGATGATCGCCTACGCCTGCAACCCGGAGGGCGGCGGCGAGCACTGGCTCGGCTGGGGTTGGGCAGAACAGGCCGCGAAAAATTATTCCGTCCATCTCATCACCACACCCAACGCCCGCGCTCAGGTCGAGAAATACTCGCCACGTCACGGCATCACACCCCACTTCGTGGAGCAACCCAAGGCCAGCCGCTGGGGGCGCAAGATCGGTTGGCAATCCCGCGTGTTGAAACTCGCCGCAGAACTTCACGCGCGCGAAAAATTTCAGATCGTTCATCAAACCACGTTCCACACGTTCCGCGTGCCGTTTCTCACGGCTGGTCTCGGCATCCCATCCGTCTGGGGTCCGGTGGCGGGTGGTGAATCTGTTCCTCCCGGCTTCTCTTTTGATCTCGGCAACGCAAAGTTCGAGGAGCTTGGCCGGAAATTTGTGAACAAGCTCTGGTTGATGCATCCGCAGATCAAACGCTCACTCGCCAATGTCGGTGCGATGTTCGTCTCGAACCGCACGACGATGAATTTTCTTCCCGCATCTGTTCACGACAAGTGCGTGATCGTTCCACCGAATGCGTTGCGCCCCGAGGATGAACAATATCCGGAGCCGCAGTTGCGCCCGAATGGAGACACGTTTCAACTGATCTACGTGGGCAACTGTGTCGCCACACGCGCGCTGCCCATCGTATTCGATGCGTTACGCCGCGCGAAACTTTCGAACACAAAGCTCACCGTCGTCGGCGCGGGAACGGCATTGGAGCGGTGGAAACAACTCGCGGCAGACTTGGTCGCGTCCGGTGTGGTGGAGTTTACGGGTGCGGTCACGCGGGATCGGTTGCCGGAACTGTTTGGTCGTTCGCATGTGTTGGTGTTTCCGGCGATGCGCGACAGCGGCGGCTCGGCGTTGCTCGAAGCGATGGCGCGCGGCGTGCCGGTGATCTGTCTGGATTGGGGCGGGCCGGGAGAAATGGTGGATGCTGAATCGGGCGTGAAGATTCCCGTCGGCACGCGCGATGAAACGGTGGCTGCATTTGGGCAAGCCATCGTGCGGTTGAAGGATTCTGCGGAGTTGCGATTGCGTATTGCTCGCGCAGCGCGCGAACGCGCAGTGAAGTTGTTCCGCTGGGACGCGCGCGCAGAGTTGCTGCAAACCACTTACGAACGATTGAGGTCTGCGAGATGACGACGCGTGACATCAGGAAAAGGTTTCTCACCCGGTTCTTCGGGTTGCTTGAGGAGAACGGTGTCCGCTACTGCATGATGCGGAACTATGACGATCTCTACGGCAACGCCTCGACAGACTTGGACATGATCGTCTCAGAACATTCGCTGAAATGTTTCGAGCGATGTCTGCGCGAGTCAGCGGAGGAGACGGACTTTCATTTCGTCCACGCGGCGCGTTACGTGAATTTTTCCTGGGTGTTCTGGAATCCGCTCGCGGGTTTCATCCGCGTGGACTACGAGACGGACGTACGCTGGCGGTTGTTCACTGTGCTGGATGCTCGCGAGATTCTGGATCGCTCGCAACGACATCAGGAATTTTTCATCCCGCATCCTGAACATGAGATCGCCATCCTCTTCATTGCTGCACTATGGCGTGGAGAATTGACAGATCGTTACCGGCGGCAACTGCAAAACCTTTATGCGGCCTGCGGGGACAAAGTGTCCTTGAGAGAATCCTTGATCAATTCATTTGGTCAAGCCGGACATGCGCTGACTGATTTTGAAACCATGCAGTCCATGTACGACAAGCGATTCTTCACCTGGCTGCGACTGAGCCTGGTGCTTCGCACGCATCTCATCTGGCCGCGCTTCCCCGGTGTGTTAAAGAATCTTTGGATTGATGCGTTTCGATTCGTGGAGCGTCTCGGCAATGCAGCAGGCGTCTCGCTATTGTTTGTCAGCAGCAACGAACAACAACCGGACTTCACGGAGATGCTGCGCGAGATCGAGTTTTTGTTTCCGATCAAAAAGAACCGGCTACAACACGTTGATCTGCGGGACGGGGCTTCATCGGGTCACGGCTGGCGGATGCGTTGGGCGCGAGTGAAAACCATGTTCAAAGGCGGCCTCTACATCCGCGCCTACCGCGTCTCCAATGATGCCGATGTCCCGCGCGTCATCCGTTCTCACACGCGGCATATTTACAGCGAACGCACGTTCATCTGTGGCGAAGATAGCAGCGGCAGACTTTACTTCGGAAATGTAAAATCCGGCTTCATGGTCACGGTGGATGGACAGTCCGCCGGAGGTCAAACGTTCAGCAAATCGTTCATCGAATTCGTCTCTGATGTGCTGGAGAGGGCGCGATCTCTTTCGCGCGAGGCCGAGGTTGCGCGTCCGGGACTCTTCTGCGTGTTGGTAGGATTGGACGGTTCGGGTAAGACCACGCTCGGTCGGAATCTTTGCGACCTCTCGGTTGTCAGTGACCGCTTTTCCGGCGTGCGTTATTTTCATTGGCGACCCAAATGTTTCCGCCATGCCGAATGGCCGCTGCCGGAGTTCCGCGAGACCCCACGCAAGCCGCAACTCGCGCGCAACGCCCTCAACACCGTGCTCTCCTGTGTGCGCATTGCCCGCAACGGCCTGCTTGCGCGGTTCGCATGGCATCTGAAAGTCCAGCCGCTGGTGCGCCGGGGTTATCTCGTGCTCGTGGATCGTTACTTCTACAATTACCACCTCGATCCTGCGTCGGTGAAGTTCTCGGCTCCTGCAAGCGTGCTGAAGTTCATGCAAAAACTTTTTCCCGCACCTGACCTCGTTGTGAAGTTGCGCGCGCCGAAGGACGTTCTGCTCGCACGCAAGCAAGAGTTGTCGCCGGACGAAATCGGGCGTCAGGTGGAGCGAATGGATTCACTCGACGTCGCGCCCGCGCGAGTTGTGACGGCAGATGCGACGCTGTCAGCCGAATTGGTGGCTCGCAACGTCATGGCGGAAATCGTCCAGTCTCAGCCGCGCGGTTAGTCCATTACGCGTCGAAACACTCATCGTGTCCACGACCCACACAGATTCATGGCAGGAATTGTTCACGCCAGCGGGCGAAGGAAACGCTGTGTCGTTCCACGCCGTGGCGCGCGGCGGCAAACCGTTTCTCTTTCTGCCGTCAGACAACCGGGCTGCCGCCACCGCGCTTCAAATCTATCCGGCGCAAACAACGAAAGCGCGGCTGGCGAAGTCTGCGCTCGGAATGATGTTGCGCGTAGGATTGCGTCTTGGATTGGGGAAAACCTCGCTCGCGATTTCCAGCACGGATCCGTTCGCCGCATTTCTACGTGCGGCGGCGCGCGTCGAGCCGGGCGAGCCATTCAGCTTCGCCGTCTTGACTGGCAATCCCAGCGCGCCAGGTCGCAGGCATGTGTTTCTGTTGTTCAACTCCGCTTCCGAACCCGTGGCCGTGGTGAAGGCGGGTGCAACAAGCCGGGCGCGCGAACTGATCGCGCACGAGACCAGCCTTCTCTCTGCCTTCGCCATCTCACAATCCGGTTTGCCGAAAGTCAGAGGCGTGTGTGAGTTGGAAAACCTCTCTGCCTTCGCGATGGATTTCATCGAGGGCACATCGCCTAGTGATGATGCGAGCAGTGAGTTGGAGAAAAACTTTTCCAGTTGGGTGGATACTGAAAAGAAGATCGAGATCAGTGAAACGGCGGCGTGGCAGCGATTGATTCAGGCGCGCGGCGCGACGGCGATGCCAGAAGGTGTGCATGGGTTGGAGACGTTACGGGTGTTTCCGGTGTTGATGCATGGAGATTTTGCGCCGTGGAACGTGAAGGTTTCATCCGACCAATGGACGGTGCTGGATTGGGAACGCGGTGAACGCGTAGGCATCCCGGCGTGGGATTGGTTGCATTTCGTCGTGCAACCCGCAGTGCTCGTCCGGCGCGAGACGACGAACGCAACGATAGCGCGGCTTGAAAAACTTTTCGCCTCGGCAGAGTTCCAGCGTTACGCAGAACGCTGCGGGATTATCGGTGCGGAATGGAAGTTGGCTTTCGCCTACGTGGATTATTGCATCAACGTCACGCGGCAGACCGAGGGCTTGGCTTTGTTGGAGTTGCTGCGCGAGGCGTCGTCAGAACGATTGACGCCGTTGTCTCGTTGACCTAAATGCCTTCCGAATTCTCGTCCAAGGGTGTGACTGAAAGTGCCGCGCAAGTTTGGGGCGTCGAGGGAAAAATGTGGAGTGCGGCGACTTGTCGCCGCTTTTGTGCCGGGACGACTTGTCGTCCCGGCAGCACCGCGTCCAGCGGTGCGTCGCTTACCACGCGCGTTGCCATTTCACGCAACGCTGCCCGCTGCGAGCCGCTCTGCGCGGCTCTGCCTGAGCGACAAGTCGCTCAGGCAAGCAAAGCGGCGACAAGTCTCCGCACTCCAAAAACTGAGCGGCAGTTTCAGTCACACCC
>JAYUAV010000312.1:0-5201 GCA_043741175.1 Verrucomicrobiota bacterium | reverse complement strand
TGTTGATCGGCATGGCGAACGCGCGCGGCCATTTCTTCGTGCCTGCGCTCGGCTCGGTGATGTTGAACGTGATCATGATCGCGAGCGTGTTGCTGCTTGCGCCGCTCATGGGCGTGACGTTGGAGCAACAGATTTTCGGACTCGCCATCGGCGTGGTGGTGGCGGGATTCGCGCAGATGGTTTTCCAATTGCCGAGTTTGTCCAAGGAAGGTTATCGCTACCAATGGGTGTCGCCTTGGCGCGATGCCACGGTGCGCGAGGTCGCGCGCAAGATGATCCCCGGCTCAATCGGCGTGGCGGCGTTCCAGATCAACGTGCTCGTCACGCAGGGGTTTGTCTTTCTGGTGGACGACACTAAGACCATCAATTCGACGTTCGACTACGCAGTGCGCTTGATGGAATTGCCGCAAGGACTCTTCGGCATCTCGCTCGCCACGTTCCTGCTGCCGACTTTGTCCGGGTTGGTGGCGGAGAAGAAATTCACCGAGTTCCAATCCACGTTGAAGCAAGGTTTGAGTTATCTCTCGTTCTCTAACCTGATCGCCGCCGCCGTTTCGCTCGTGCTGGCTGAACCGATTGTGCGCCTGCTGTTCGAGCATGGGAAATTCGGGCCGGACGCCACGCATCGCGTCGCGCTGGCGTTGATGTGTCTTGCGCCGGGGTTGTTGTTGTTCTCGATGAACAACATTCTGGCGCGGGCGTTCTTCGCGTTGAACGACATCAAGACGCCGATGAAGATCAGCGTGTTCTGTCTGGTGCTGAATCTCGTGTTCGCCATCTATCTCGTGCGGCAATATCGCGAAGCTGGCCTCGCCATCGCCAACACGATCAGCGCGATGTTCAACACGGGGCTGCTGTTCTATACGCTCCGACGCAAGCTCAAGCGATTGGAGATGCAGGGATTGATCGGCAACGTGATGGCGCTCATCGGCATCGCAGCCGTGGCGGGTGGCGTGGCGTATGGGACGTTCTGGTATTGGAATCAACATGTCGGGCACGACGGACTTTATGCGCGGATCGGCGCGGTGTTCGTGCCGGGCATTCTTGCGGGCGTCGCGTATTGGCTGCTCGCACTGACCGCGAAAGTTCCTGCGGCGATGGAGGTGACGAGTCTGGTGCGGCGGAAGTTGGGGAGGTAAAAGCTCCAAGCCCCAACATCCAAGCTCCAGAGAAGCTCCAAACTTCAACCTCCAAAATCGCAGTAACCGCGCTCGCGCCGACTTGGTGTTTAGAGCTTGGTTATTCTCTGGAGCTTGGATGTTGGTGCTTGGTGTTTAGTTTTGACTGGTGTTTAGTTTTTTCTCGCTCTTGAACATCCGCTGACTACCGTTGTCCGACTTGCATGAGCAAACTGAAAGTTAAGTCATCTATGCGCGCCATAAAAATTATCTGCAGATGCGGGTTGGTTCTCGCCATCACCGGTTCGTCTCTCTTTGCCCAGAAAGTTCCCGTCATCGAAAAGACGTTGCCCAACGGTATGAAGCTGCTGCTCGTCGAGCGGCATGACGATCCGTCCGTGTCGGGCGGTTGGGTGGCGCACGTCGGCAGTTCCAACGAGCGACCTGGCATCACGGGCATCGCGCACCTGTTCGAGCACATGATGTTCAAGGGCACGCCCACGCTCGGCACGACGAACAATCAGCGCGATCACGAGATCATCCTCGAACAGGAAATCCTCCGCGACCAGATGCGCGCTGAAGAAGTGAAGATGCGCCAGGCCATGCGGCGCGGTGAGATTGACGACATCGCGAAGCTGGAAAACAAAAGAGAGCGTTACAAGGAACTGGAAAAGACGTTCAACGACCTCGTCGCCGCGCAACGGCAGATGCTCGTGAAGAATGAGTTCTTCAAAATCTACACCAGCAACGGAGGCTCTGGGATGAACGCCTACACGTCCGACGACATGACGGCTTACTTCGTCAACGTACCCGCCAACAAGCTTGAGTTGTGGATGTGGATGGAGTCGGAGCGGTTGTTGCGTCCCGTGTTCCGGGAGTTTTATTCCGAGCGCGATGTCGTGTTCGAAGAACGCCGGATGCGGACGGAGTCCACGCCACTCGGAAAGTTCAACGAGACGTTCAACTCCGTGTTCTGGGAATCGCATCCTTATAGTTGGCCAACCGTAGGCTGGCCTTCCGACATCCCCGCGATCTCCAAAGCGCAAGCGGATGAGTTCTACGCCACATTTTATGCGCCGCAGAATATCACGCTGATTTTGGTGGGTGATCTTGACGCTGAGAAAACGGCTTCGCTCATCGAGAAATATTTCGCCCGCATTCCGCGCGGCAAAACAGAAGCGCCGGACGTCGTCACGCTTGAGGTGAAACAAGTCGCCGAGAAGCGCATGAACGCGGAGGCGGAAACCAATCCGCAAGTGGACATTCTCTGGCACACTGTTCCGTTCGGTCACAAGGATTCCTATCCGCTGGCGATCCTCGGGCAGTTGCTGTCCACGCGCACGGGTCGGCTGTTCAAGGGCATGGTCTTGACCAACGAAGTGGCCACAGATGTGTGGGGTCATCAGATGTCGCAGAAGTGGGCTGGCGCATTCAACATCGGTGGCGAAGCGAAGGACGGTCATACGCCATCGGAAGTTGAAGCCGCCATCTATGTTGAACTTGATAAGCTCGCCAACGCAGAAGTGCCTGCCGAGGAATTGCAGAAAGTGAAAAACAATTTCGCAGCAGGAGAATATCGCAAGCTCGGTTCGAACATGGCGATCCTCAACCAACTCATGCATTGCGATGGAATGGGCGACTGGCGCGCGATCAATGAGTCGGGCGCGAAGTATCAAGCCGTGACCGCTGCCGATGTGCAGCGTGTTGTAAAAGCTTATTTCGCAAAAGAAAATCGCGCTGTCGCCACCTACACCCGCAAAGTTGAAACCGCCAAAGCCAGCCGCCCGCCTCAATAAACCGCGCCACTTGCTGTCGCCAACCCGAAGCGTTAATTATACAACCATGACAACACTCGAAGAAGCCCGCACGGTTTTGAACAAGCTCTCGGTGGCGGATCGCCAAAGCGTGATCGAATGGCTTACACACGATTCGGAGGAGGTCGCGTCCGGCATCTTCCGGACGCCCGGAGTTTGTGGCGGGGAAGCCTGCCTGCGTGATCTGCGGATTCCAGTGTGGCTGCTGGAGGAAGGTCGCCGCGCGGGAGCCACGGATGAACAATTGCTTCAGGCTCATCCTGCGCTGACGGGGGAAGATTTGGCCCGCGCTCTGGATTACACGCGAGCGCACGGTGAGGAAATAGACCGTGCCATCCTGGAAAATTCCGAGGTTTGAATGGCTCGCCTCTTTGCTGACGAAGATTTCTCCGCGCCCGTGTTGGAACTGCTGCGGCAGGCCGGACATGATGTGCTGACGGTTAAAGCCATCGGACGGGCCAACCAGCGCTGGCCGGATGAGGATGTGTTTTCGTATGCCATGCTGGAAACCCGGGTGTTGCTGACCAAGAACCGCCGCCACTTTTACAAGTTGCACATGGAACACCCGACGCATCCCGGAATCATTGCCTGTACCGAGAACCCGGATTTTTCGCGGGTGGCCGAACTCATTCACGAGGCGTTGCAGACGCACGATTCATTGACCGGAAAATTCATTCGCATCTACCAAAGCTCCAAATCATGACCAGAAAACTTGTCCATCTCACAACCTTGTTGCTCGCGTGCGCGAGTACCGTGACGTCTTGCAGTTCACCCAAGAAATCCTGTTGCGCGTCTGTTAGTAAGTCGGCTGCTACGGGCACAGCTACAATTCCTGCTCGTCCGGAAAAGTTGACGTTCCCGCCGTTCGAGTTCACTCCGCCGAAAGCGGAGCAGTATCGCGTGGGACTGAAAAGCGGCCCCGTAGCCTACGTCGCGGAAGACCGTGAACTGCCGCTCGTCACCATTTCCATTCTCGTCCGCACGGGCGACTGGGTTGAGCCGGACGGTAAGGAAGGACTCACGGATTTTTGCGGCACGTTGCTTACAAGAGCCGGGACAGAGTCTCGCACGGCGCAGGAACTCGAGGAGCGCCTCGCCTTCCTCGCGGCGCAACTCGGCTCAAGCTTCCAAGGCGCGCAAGGTTCAGTGTCGCTCAATCTCCTTTCCAAAGACCTCGACGAGGGGTTGGCGATCTTGCGCGAAGTGTTGACGAAGCCGCGATTTCAACAGGATCGCATTGATCTCCAGAAGCGGCAGGCTTTGCAGGCGATGAAACAGCTCAACGATGATTCTGCCAACATCGAAGGGATTGAACAGGGCTTCCTTTCTTACGGTGAAAAGTTCTGGGACAACCGCCATCAAACTGCGGCGTCCATTGAATCCATCACGCGTGAAGACTTACAAGCATTCCACCAACGCTGGTTCTTTCCGGGGAACTTTGTCCTCGCGGTGAGTGGAGACTTTGATCGCAACGACATGATCGAAAAGCTGGAGAAATTGTTTGGCGACTGGCCGTGGACAGGCACGCCGCCGCCGCCGATTCCGCAGGATGTCGCCATCGCGTCGCCCGGTGTTTATCTCGTGGACAAGGCAGTGAACCAGGGTCGCGTCTCGCTCATACTCCCCGGCATCCGGCGCGAGAATCCCGACTACCTGCCCGTTCTCCTGATGAATGACATTCTCGGCGGCAGCGGATTTTCCTCGCGCCTCGTCAATCGCGTCCGTTCGGATGAAGGTCTGGCTTACTCGGTCGGCTCCGTGTTTCAGGGCGGGATTTATTTTCCCTATGTGTTCCGCGCGGCGTTCCAATCCAAATCCCGCACCGTGGCGTATGCGACGTCGCTCATCGTGGAAGAGATCAAACGCATCACCGCCGAACCCGTGACAGCCGAGGAGTTGGAGAACAGCAAGCGCAGTTACATTGATCGCCTGCCGCGCGGCTTTGCCTCCAAGGGCCAGGTCGTGGGTGTGTTCGCTGGCGAGGAATACACCGGACGTTACAAGACAGACCCGCAATACTTTCAACAGTTCACCACGCGCATCAAAGCTGTGACGAAGGAAGACGTGCAGCGCGTCGCGAAAAAATATCTCACGCCCGAGCAACTCGTCATTCTCGTCGTCGGCGAGAAGGAGGAAATCCTCAAAGGCCACCCAGATCATCCCGTGAAACTCACCGACCTCGGCGGCGGCAAGCTGACTGAACTTCCGCTGCGCGATCCGTTGACGATGAAGCCGCAGGGGAAGTAGGTGTGAGGGTAGGGCGCGTCAC
>JAYUAV010000311.1:0-3918 GCA_043741175.1 Verrucomicrobiota bacterium | reverse complement strand
GACGACAAGTCGTCCCAGCAGAAAAGCGGCGACAAGTCGCCGCACTCCACATCTCACCCACACCGCGCCCATCTTGAGCGGCACTTCCAGTCACACCCCCGAACTCACCGCGAAATTGACACACGCTGGCGCACTTCCTATCCTCTGCCCGCAAAGAAAGAAACGCTTTGCCCCGAACACACGTTCGGGGATTTTTATTGTCGGCAACCGATCATTTATGGCGAACACAATTCTCGTCGGCGCCCAGTGGGGCGACGAAGGCAAAGGCAAAATCATTGACGTGCTTACCGAGCGCGCGGACATCGTCGTGCGTTACGCGGGCGGCAACAACGCGGGTCACACCGTATGGGTCGGCAAAAAGAAGTACGTCCTGCACCTCATCCCGTCCGGTATTCTTCGCAAGTACAAGCTCTGCGTGATTGGCAACGGCGTGGTGATTGATCCCATCGGTCTCGTCAATGAGATCACCGGGTTACAAAAAATCGGCATCAAGGTCGGTAAAAACTTTGTGGTCAGCGAGACGGCTCATGTGGTGTTCCCGTATCATCGCGAACTCGACGCCCAGCGCGAAGTGCTCAAGGGCAAGAACAAGATCGGCACCACCAAGCGCGGCATCGGCCCGGCCTACGGCGATAAAGTTGCGCGCGTCGGTCTGCGTATGGCGGACTTGATTGATCCGGCGCGTCTTGAAGAAAAACTTTCCGTCCGCATCAAGGAGAGCAACAGCGTTCTCAAAGCGCTCGGTGCAAAACCCGTTTCGTTCAAGCAAGTCTTCGCGGAATACAAAAAGGCGGGCGAGTTTCTGAAACCGTTCGTCACGAACACCGTCGTATTGCTGCATGACGCGATGAATGGCGGCGCGGACATGCTGTTCGAGGGAGCGCAGGGCACGTTCCTCGACATTGATCACGGCACGTATCCGTTCGTGACTTCGTCCAACACCACGGCGGGTGGTGCTTGCACCGGTTCCGGTGTGCCGCCGCATCGCATGGATCGCGTCGTCGGCGTCATGAAGGCTTACACTACGCGCGTCGGAGAAGGGCCGTTGCCGACTGAGAACCAAGTCATCTCCGATCTGTTGCACGGCATGGGTAGGGAGTTTGGTTCAACCACTGGCCGCGCACGTCGTTGCGGTTGGTTTGATTCCGTCGCCACACGCCACGCCACGATGGTCAACGGCATTGACGATCTTGCTATTACGAATCTCGATGGTCTCGACACGGTGGAGAACATCAAAGTCTGCATCGCCTATCGTCACGGCAAGAAGCGTTACGACTACATGCCGAACGACGTGCAAGTGCTGTCCGAGTGCGAACCGATCTACGCGGAGTTTGAAGGTTGGAACACGCCGACGGACAAATGCAAAACGTGGAAGCAGCTTCCTCCGAAGGCGCACACATATCTGAACGCCATCTCGGAACTCACCGGTGCGAAGCTATACATCGCCTCCGTCGGGCCGGGGCGTGATCAGACGATTTTTGTTTAGTCAGAAATTGTATGCCTAAACCTGGCATAAAAATCATTTCCGAAAAGGCTGGTTCAGGACCAGAACTGAGAAAGGGCGACTGTGTTCGCGTGAAATATGACATCCAGCTCAACCGGGGTGATTATCTTATGCAAGATGCTGAATCTGTTTTCACTCTCGATAATCGGGAAATCATCGCAGGTTTTAGGTATGGACTAGAAGGAATGCGAGCAGGCGGAACAAGGAGGTTTAGGGCTGGCCCTCACTTGTGTTATCGCGAACTTGAATCTGAAACGATCCCCAAAAATGCAGTTCTTATATTTGACGTAAAGCAATTGGAAATTTTGCCGCCGACATGAGTTCGCAGCTTCCACAACTCAGTTCCGAAGCCAAGGCATCGTTGCCTCAGCACATTGCCATCATCATGGATGGCAACGGGCGTTGGGCGAAGCAGCGGCACTTGCCGCGCATCGAAGGACATCGTCAAGGCGCGGAGTCCGCGCGCACCATCATCAAAGCGGCTGGCGAACTCGGCATCAAATATCTCACGCTCTACGCTTTTTCGGTCGAGAACTGGAATCGCCCCAAGGACGAGGTGGACGCGTTGATGAAGTATCTCATCCACTATCTCAAGAACGAGACGCCGGAGTTGAACAAGAGCAACGTCCGCCTCGAAGCCATCGGCCAGATTTGGCGTTTGCCGGAGAACGTGCAGGAGCAACTCAAGAAAGCCAAAGCCACACTCGCCAAGAACAACGGTCTTACGCTCGTGTTGGCTTTGAGCTACGGCGGACGCACCGAGATTGTTGATGCCGTTCGTGAGATCGCCGCAAAAGCGCGCGAGGGCAAACTTGATCCCGCCGACATCAACGAGCAGGCCGTGAGTCAGCATCTTTACACGCGAAATTTTCCAGACCCCGATCTGCTCATCCGCACGAGTGGCGAAATGCGTGTGAGCAATTTTCTTCTCTGGCAGATTTCCTATTCGGAATTCGTGATCACGCCGACTCTCTGGCCGGATTTTCGCAAGCCGCAATTGCACGCTGCGCTTGAGGAGTATGCGAAACGTAACAGACGATTTGGTGGAATTTGATTTACGAGTCGCAGATTAGGAATTACGAATGGCGCAGCACAAACGTCGGCTCGTAAATAAACTCTTAATCATCCCATGCCAAAACGTATTGGAATTCTCACCGCAGGAGGCGACAGCCCTGGACTTAACGCAGCCATCCGTGGTGTTGGTAAGGCGGCGCATGATGCGGGCATGGAAATCATCGGCTTTCGTGACGGCTTTCGCGGACTTGCGCAGAACCACACCATCAAGCTCGACAAGAAGGCACTCGCAGGAATTCTCACCGTGGGCGGCACGTTGCTCGGCACGGGGCGCGATAAGCCGCATCGCATGGAAGTCAACGGACGACTCCGCGACATGCGCGATGTGATCGCCCGGACTTACGAGAGCAACAAACTCGACGCGCTGGTTTGTCTTGGCGGCGGCGGTACGCATAAGAACGCGCTGCGCTTGATGGAAAAAGGACTGAACGTCGTTACGCTGCCCAAGACGATTGATAACGACCTCGCGTTGACGGACACGACCATTGGGTTCGATACAGCAATGAGCATCGCGACGATGGCGATTGATCGGTTGCACAGCACAGCGCACAGTCATCACCGCATCATCATCGCGGAGATCATGGGGCATCGCGCTGGCTGGTTGGCGTTGGGATCGGGCATCGCTGGCGGCGCAGATGTGATCTTGATCCCAGAAATCCCCTACGATGTGCGGAACGTTGCCGCTGCCATCCGCACTCGGAAGAAACACGGGACGAATTTCAGCATCGTGGCCGTTGCTGAAGGCGCGTTGCCGATGAAGGAGGCCGCACAATTCGCCGCCGCTGCCCGCTGCAAAAAAGAAGCGACGACAAAAGCCGATAAAGCAAAAGCCAAACATGACCTTGTTCATCTGCGGGAATTACACGAAGGCAGCACGATGCGTCTGGCAAAACAACTCGAAGAACTCACGAAGCTCGAGGCGCGCGTGACCATTCTCGGTTACGTGCAACGCGGCGGAACTCCCTCAGCAACCGATCGTCTGCTGGCCACGCGACTCGGCACGGCGGCGGTTGATCTCATCCTCAAAGGCAACTTCGGCATGATGGTGGCGGCACGAGGCGAAGACGTGAAGGCCGTGCCGATCATTGATGTGGCGGGACGATTGAAAAGTGTTCCGGCAGATCATTCATGGATCACGAGCGCGCGGCATGTGGGGACTTGTTTTGGGGATTGAGTTGCGGCGTTACGGCTTGAAGAGTCTGTAATAACGATTGCCGGTTTGAAGATTGATGATGGCGGTCTTAGAGCAATATCGGAAATGATGTAGCGATATGCCGTGGATAAGACGTTGTATTTACGGGAGTTTTCGTGAGAAAGGACGCCACATGTCCAATGGAAAC
>JAYUAV010000310.1:0-5118 GCA_043741175.1 Verrucomicrobiota bacterium | reverse complement strand
CGAAAGATTGGTCGCGGGAGAATTCCCCGACGATACCCTGTGTCACGCCGTCGGTGACTTGGAAGAATCCTGCGGATGGCCCGGTGAAAACGATCGTGTAGAAATTGGTCTGGCTCGAAGGAAATCCTGCTGACGGCGGACGAATCACGCTCATCTGGGCGAGGAACGGTCCCAAGCGCATGTAGGTCACTGTCACCGGAGAAATACCGCTGCCCGGCGAGTTGTTTTGCTGCAAAAAAATCCCGGTGGTCGGCGAGTTCAAGACCAAGGTGTCGTTGATGAGAGTTGGCGTCCCTTGGGACGTGAACCGAAAAACCTCCGCCGATGTCAGGGTTGTTGGGGCGTAACTCACACTGGCGTTGGTTTCCAGCAGCAATGCACGGTACATCCTTTTTCCGGCTAGAGGGGCGTTGGAATCCACCACGGTATAAGGCGATGTTCCCAAAATGAAGTTGGTGAGCACCTGCCAGTTGGTGGGGTTCAGGTCCGGATTGTATTGCAGTTGGTATCTCGCCCCTGACAGACCATGCACGGAAATCTGAGGCTCTCGTTGCGGTGTGATGGAAAGTGACGGCGGGTTTGGGCTTTGACCGAAAGTCGTCAGCACGGAGATCAAAGACAAGACCAAGGTGAGGAAGGACGAAGCCAAGGAGAGTCCAAAGTTGTTTTTCATAATAAATCCCGAGGATAATGGGTTCACTGACCTGCCGCGTAAGAATCTTTTAGCCCGGTTCTCTTTTGGAAGCAATGGCTTTCCGGGGATGTACACATTGCAGTGGGTTAATCCTCATCACCAGATTCTGCGCCCGTGTACCGCCACTTTTTCCGCGCCGATTTCTTGCGCTTGTCCGTTTCGCTGGCACCGCGTCCGAAGGGTTGGTGATAAAGCCGGGTTTGGCCGAGGAAGGCAAGTTCCTGTCGCAGCTTGGCAAAATTATTGAACCGCTCTTGCGAGAGCGTTCCCTTCACCAACGCCAGCTTCACCGCGCAATCCTTTTCCTGAGTGTGGCTGCATTCTCGGAAACGACATTGTAAGGCGAGCAGTTCGATGTCAGGGAAAGCTTCGTGAATACCTTCGCCTGCCATCCACAGTTGAAACTCTCTCATGCCCGGCGTGTCTATCACCAGCCCGCCGTTGGGCAGGACGATGAGTTCGCGCCAAGTTGTCGTGTGCCGCCCTTTGCTATCAATGGCGCGCACTTCGACGGTTGGTTGAATCGCCTCGCCGTAAAGTTTGTTGACCAAAGTGGATTTGCCGACGCCGGATTTACCGATGAACGTCACTGTGCTGATGGGCGTGATGTATTGGAGCAATTGCTTGAGTGCCTTCCGAGTCTTTGCGCTTACGGCCACGACCGGCGCGCCGCCCGCACTGAGTTCGGTTGCGGCCATATAAGCGTCGAGATCGGAACAAAGATCGGTCTTGTTCAAAACGATGACGGGGCGCGCACCTCCTTCGTGAACCATCGAGAGAAACCGTTCCAGCAGCCGGGCGTTGAAAGTCTCATCCAGCGCGAGGACGATGAACGCGATGTCAATGTTGGTGACGAGAACCTGCTCCTCGGTTTCGCGCCCGGAAAATTTGCGGCATAGCTTGGTGCGCCGAGGCAGCACGGCGTGGATCACAGCCTTGGCGTCGCCCGGCGTGTGTTTGAACGCGACCCAGTCGCCGACTTTCGGCAACGCAGCATCGCCGCCTGAATCATGAAATAATTTTCCCGCGATGCGCGCGAGTAATTCTCCCGTCTCCGCGAAGAGGACGTAGTGATGTTTATCTTGCACCGCAACGCGCCCCGCGCTCATGCCTCGTTCGTGAAACGGGGCGAAGGCGAGAGCCAAAGATTCATTCCAACCCAGCCGACTGATGGAAAATGCGGGGTCGCTCATGGCCTCAACACAATTCTACCGCCAATTGTTCGCCCAACATCACCGCTTCCGTGACGGGTTGTTTTCCCTCCGCGCGTTTAGCCGGGCCGTCGCGGAAGGAGACAGCGCGCATGGTAACTTTATCGCCAGAGATTTCCGCGTAGGCGGCCACGGGACTTTGGCAGCCACCGCCCATGCCGCGCAGAAAGGCACGTTCAGCCGTGACAGCTTGGAAGGTGTCGTAGTGATTCAGTCGCCCGCAAATCATCGCAAGTCGCTCGTCGTTGGCGCGGATCTCGATGCCAATCGCGCCCTGACCGACACACGGCAACATCGTTTCCACATCAATCACCGTGGCGAGCAATCCATCGGGAACGCCATCGCCAGTGAGCTTGCCGTCGGGCGCGATGGTGAAGTTAAGACGCAAGATTCCTGCGAGCGCGAGGACTGTGGCGTCGAGTTCGCTGCGTTCGGCGACCTTGCTCATGCGCGTGGTGACGTTGCCGCGTATCTCGACGATGTTCAGATCGGGCCGCGCGAGTTTCAATTGAGCCGCGCGCCGCGTGCTGCTGGTGGCGATGGTTGCGCCTTGGGGAAAGTCCGTGAGCGTGGCGTGTGGTTTGAAACCTCGATGCTCACCTTGTCCCGCCGCGCGATAGATCAAAACATCGCGCACATCAGCACGCTCAGGCGTGGCGGCGAGAATCAACCCATCAGGCAACTCGGTGGGCAAATCTTTCAAGCTGTGAACTGCGAGATCGGCCTGGCCATTGAGGAGTGCTACTTCGAGTTCCTTTGTGAACAATCCCTTTGGCAGGCTCGGATCAGTCTTAGACATCGAAGCCGTCTGGAGTTTATCGCCCGTGGTTTTGATGACTTGGAAATCAAACTGGAGTTCTGGAAACGCTTTTCGACACTGGGCCAAAATGAGGTTTGTCTGCGCGAGCGCAAGCGCACTCCCGCGCGTCGCAATTATTATCGGGCGATTCATCGAGTCGTTCATGCCTGAAGAGTCTCCGGTGAGTTTTTGACGCACCACGCACCACGCACCACATCTTTGTTCACCACCGCCCTCGCCTTTTCCTCAATGATCGCCTCGCACTTTGCGATCTCATCTTTGCGTTGGCCGAGGTAATCGTCCGCGATGGTTTGCAGATCGTCCACGTTGTAGAGATAGACGTTGTCGAGGTGGTTCACTTCCGGGTCAATGTCGCGCGGCACGGCGATGTCAATAAGCAGCAGCGGACGATTGCGCCGGAGTTTCATGAGCGGCTCAAGTTTTGCCCGATCCAGAATGTGATGCGGCGCGGCGGTGCTGCTGATGGCGATGTCAACCTTCTCGAACTCGTGCGACCAATCATCAAACTTCACTGCGCGTCCACCTAAGTCTTTTGCCAAAGCCTCTGCGCGATCAAACGAACGGTTCGCAACGACGATGCTCTTAGCTCCACGAGAGAGCAGCGCGCGTGCGGTCTTCTCGCTCGTGTCGCCAGCGCCGATAACCATGACCTCGTGACCTTCGAGCGTGCTGAAAATTTTCTCCGCCAATTCCACCGCGACTGACGCGACAGAGATGCTGCCACGTTGGATGTTGGTGTCCGTGCGGACTTGCTTGGCGACGTTGAACGCGCGTTGGAAGGCTTTGTTCAATCGCGCGCCAGTGTGTCCGCCCTGCAACGCGAGATCGTAAGCTTGTTTGAGTTGCCCGAGAATTTCTGTCTCACCGAGAACCATCGAGTCGAGCCCGCACGCAACTTTGAACAGATGATGAACGCTGTGCGGTTCGTGCAGCGAGTAAAGCTCCTGTCCTGCTGGCTCGGCTTGCGCGTGGATGCTTGCGAAAAACTTTTTTAACTCGCGCGCAGCTTGAATCGGATCATTCGGAGTTGAGATGTAAAGCTCGACGCGATTGCAGGTGGAAAGAATGACAGCTTCACTCGCAAGGCCATTGCTGCGGAGTTTTTGGAGCGCGTCAGGAACTTTCGTTTCGGCGAAGGCGAATCGCTCGCGCAGTTCCACGGGCGACGTTCGATGGCTGAGTCCGACGACAACGATGCTCATGGGTTGTGCAAAGTTGAGAGGAGGTTTGTTCCCCAGAATGTCAGCACGAGAAACACGAAAATCCCGATGAGTCCGATGGCGAATCTGCGTCCGGTGAACACAGCGCGCATGTGGCCGAACAACAATCCCGCATACATCAGCCAGAGCAGCGCAGACCACAGCACCTTCGTTTCCTTCCAATACACCACGCCCGGCTTGTGCGGGATTTGCCCGCCTGCCGCAAGGCCGATGGTCAGCAAAATGAAACCGACCAACGCGAGACGCGACGCGACTTTGTCGAGCCGCTCAATCGAAGGCAGCAGCGAGAGCATCGCGCGGAGTTTATCAAACTTGAGATTGTGTTGCTGCGTGAGAAACATCGCCGCCGCCGCCGCACACAAACCAAACGCGCCGTACGCGAGCATGATCGTTGCGGCATGAAGACTTTGCAGACCGCCGGAGAAAACAGGTTTGTCGCCATGCGGCGGATCGAGCGAGGGCATCAACGCAAACACACCGACGGCGAACAACACCGGCGAGACGAACGCGCCCACGAAGCGAAGTCGCCGCATCAATCCGAGGACGAGATACGCAGCGGCGGTTGCCCAAGTAAAAAAGACCATCGCCTCGAAGAGATTGTTGACCGGACAACGGTTCAGGGAGAAGCCGCGTTGAAAGAGCGCGGTCGTGTGCAACGCGAACGCGCCGAGCAGCAGGAGATAATTGACGCGATCATCCCGGCGAAAACCTTTCCGCCAGAGAAAGACCGAGTAAATCATGCTCACGCCGTAAAGAAAAACAGCGAGCAGGAAAAGATGCCGGTCGGAGCCGATGCCTGTGAACCAATCCACTCTGACAGGTTAAGCGGTGGGAATGGTGGGGCAAGAGACAATTATCCCCGGCAAACTGCGGAAGGAAGTCGGCTCAGGATGGGCGATTGATCGTCCTCATCCTCGAATTCAGATCGTGCTGATGTTCACTGACAAGCCCGACGAGGACGAAATCAATCACGCCTCAACCATCATCTGACGCGCGCACATTTTTTCGCCCAAGTCAGCGAACGGCACTTGCGCGCTCAACCAACGTGGGTTCTTCGCGATCTCATCCATTGAGGAACTCGTGTTGTTGCAGATTAGATATGCTCCGTTACCCAACGCCATGAAGCCCTCGAAACAAGTCCCCGTGGCGTGACGCGCAAATTCAAAATCACCC
>JAYUAV010000309.1:0-8200 GCA_043741175.1 Verrucomicrobiota bacterium | reverse complement strand
GAGATGCTCGTCGGCGAACTGACGCGTGACCTTTTGATCGCTTGACGCGGTTTTGATTCCTTCGGGCGACATGGGTTGATCTGAGACAAGCAGGAGCGCGCCGGTCGTGATCTCGTTGTGGAATCCGGTGATGAAGATCGTGGCGGTTTCCATGTCTATGCCGATGCAACGAATCTTTCGCAGATACGCTTTGAACTCTTCATCGTGTTCCCAGACGCGGCGGTTGGTGGTATAGACCGTGCCTGTCCAGTAATCACGTTTGTGATCGCGGATGGTGGTGGAGATGGCTTTCTGGAGACTGAACGCGGGCAGCGCGGGAACTTCCGGCGGAAAATAATCATTCGATGCGCCGTCGCCACGGATCGCTGCGATGGGTAAGACGAGGTCGCCGAGATTCGCGACGTGTTTGAGTCCGCCGCATTTTCCAAGAAACAAAACTGCGTGAGGCGAGACAGCGTGGAGCAAGTCCATGACGGTGGCTGCGCTCGCGCTGCCCATGCCGAAGTTGATGATGGTGATGCCTCCGGCGGTGGCGTTGGGCATGGGGCGATCTGCGCCGCGCACGGGGACTTTGTGCCACTTGGCGAAGAGTCGGACGTAGTGGTTAAAGTTGACTAGGAGGATGTGTTTGCCGAAATCCTTGAGTGCCGTGCCTGTGTAACGCGGCAGCCAGTTGGCAACGATCTCGTCTTTGGTTTTCATTGCGCCGACGGTTTCCCACAGAAACCGTCGGCGCGCAAGCCGGAAGAAAATTTGGATTGGCGGGGCCTAACCTGCCGGTAGGCCCCTCGCGCGGCAGCGCGTCCCCACCAACCCGAAGTCAATCACAAGTCATCACAGGGAGATAATGCTTGTGGAAATTATTGCCGAAGCAACCGCTGGAGGCAGATCACTTGCCCTTGGCATCGTGACGGATTTTGAACTTGGCGTGTTCCGCGTCTTCCTCGGCGCGATGCGGCACGTTGCACGCCTTGCGCCAGTCGTTGCGGTTATTGCCAAGCCCGATCTGGATCAGATACGGGTGATCGAAAGTTTCAGGCAATGCGTTGGTTCCGCTGCCGCAACCGAGTTCGTAAGCGAAGACGTTCGCGGCGTGAACAGCGGTGAGCAGAGTGAAACCTTTATCATCTGACCGTGTGGGATGATGATGCCACGCCACAGCTTCAAGGACGGGAAGTGGCAATGCCCAGGTGCCGAGCAGGCACGCGGCGAGTTCGGCGTGTGTGGTGCCTAGCACTTGCATCTCCGCTTTGCGCTGGGTCAATTGCTTGGAGTTGTGCAATTGCTCAATGGAGTTGCACATCGCAGGGACGTTTGCGGCGAGGATGAGTTTGCCCATGTCGTGAATCAGTCCCGCCGTGAACGCGGCCTCGGCGGTCTTGGCATTTCTGGTTTCAGCCATCGTGATAGTCCGCGCCAACGCGCCGACTTGCAGGCTGTGATTCCAGATCGGTTCAGGCATGAATCCCGGACAGCCGACACCTTCAAATTGCGTGAACACTCCGGCCAGCAGGATCAATGAGCGCGTGCGTTCTGCGCCGAGGAACATCACGGCATCGGAGGGTTCGCTGACCTGGCGACCGAGCGCGAAGAACGCGGAGTTGACTACTTGCAGAATTTTCGCGGTCATCACCGGGTCTTGGGCGATCAATTGCGCCACGACATCAATCGAGCCGTTCGGCGACGAGAGTTCTTTGGAAACCTGCGAGTAAAGTTTCGGCATCGCGGGAAGTTTGCGGCACAACGCGAGCAGTTTTTTGATCCCCGCGTCCGTCATCCATTCCTGAACGCGAGCGATGCGGCTGATGTTGGCGGCGAGATTCGCGGCGTCGGTGGATTGTGAAATGGGATTCGCTCCGGTCGCGCTCCAGCGGGCGACTTCGCTCCGGTCAGCCGTGTCGCACAAGACGACGCGCACGGTCTTGGCAGAGATTTTTTTTAATGCCTCGGCAAAGGTGGGTTCTGCGGCGACGGAGGCTTGGACGATGATCGCGCAGAACTCTTCCTGAAGCGCGGTGGCGGCTTGCGTTACGTCGGGCGCGAATTGAAGTCCCCACGTTGGTTGCAGGCGATGCAGATCACGATCAATCACCTGATTCCAATCCGTCGGCGAGCCGACGATCAGGAGTTTGTGCGTGACGGCTTCGCGGCTGACACTGGTGATGACGCCTGTGCTTTGGTCTGTGTTGGGATTGCGAGCAGCGACGGACGTGGTTGTTTTCTGAGTTGCCGTGCTGGCCGTTTCCTTGGCACTGACGGATTTCTTGAATGTATCAAATAGACCCATGATTCGTGTTCGGCGGGGAGGCCGTGTTGCTTTGTTGTTGCTGGCAGAGTCCGTTCTGCCGCGTCACAGGATTTATCGGCGGAAAGGGCAGGGGACTGAAGGGGATTTTTGAAAATTCCAATACAAAGGACGGAGATGGGGAGAAACAAGAGGCGCAAAGGCCGCAGAGAGGCGCAAAGGGGAAAGCCGGAAGAAACCTTAAAATAGTGGGCAGCAATACCCGCCAAACTCTGCGTTCCTCGGCGTTCTCTGCGCCTCTGTGTTTCTCCCGTCCAACTGGACCTGGGTTAAGAAAGTGGCGCGAGTGGCTGGCGTTTGTAGGTTTTCCACTCTTGCTGGTGTTTCAACAAATCCGCGCGCTCGGCATCACTAATCTCTGGCTGGTTCAGGCGGTGCATGAGCGCGGCAATTTGCTGATCAACGAACTGATTTCGCAACCGCAGCGTGATGTCCGCGATCTGCTGGTCGGGATTGGGGAGGGCGTGTTTGTCAGAAATACACTCCGTGATGAGCGAGCGCGTCTGACTGCTCTCATAGTCGTCCAGGAACGCGCCGATGTTGCGCCATGTGCTTTCGCGGTGCGCTTTCATCCGCCGCGCGGTGATGTCTTTGACGAGCGGGTGTTGAATCCACTCCGTGTCCAGATGCGCGATGAGCCACGCCAGACCGTCATCGTGGCGCAATACCAGTTTCAGCAACCACAACTCGTGCGTGGTCGGACGCGGGATGGCTTCCTCGGTTTCGGCGGTGGCAGCGGAATCGAAATACTCGTCGTCTGGAGCCATAGCGACGGGTTCAGTCTTGGTCTTGCTGAATTCCGTGCGCGTGGCTTCGGGCGTGACGCCCAGTCGCAGCGCGGTCTTCTGCGCGTATTTATCAATGAGCACGGGGTTGCCGGTTTTGCGGACGGCTTCGGACATTTCTTTCACCACGACGAGGCGGCCTTTGTCCGTGGTGATGTCGTTCGTGTTGCAAAGTCGTTTGAGGTAGTAATCAAAAAATCCGTCCGCGTTTTTGATCAACTCGCGGAACGCCTCGCCACCGTTCGCTTTGATGAAACTATCCGGGTCATCTTTCGGCGGCATGACCGCGACGCGCACCGCGAGGCCTGACGCGAGCAAGTTGTCGAGCGCGCGCACAGCGGCGTTTTGCCCGGCGTTGTCGGAATCGAAACAGAGGACGACTTCATCCGTGTAACGCTTGATTATGCGCGCGTGTTGGTCGGTGAACGCTGTGCCTTGTGGCGCGACGATGTTTTGCACGCCGCCCATGAAACACGCGATGGAATCCAACTGCCCTTCGCACACGATGGCGAACCCGGCGTCGAGGATGGCGCGCTTGGATTTATCGAGCGCGAAAAAGACTTTGCTCTTGGTGAAGATCGGCGTCTCCGGGGAGTTGACGTACTTGGCAGTCTTTTCATCACCGGACAAAACGCGTCCGCTGAAACCGATGACGCGGCCTTGTTCATCGCAGATTGGAAACATGAGTCGCCCGCGAAAGCGGTCGTAGTAACGTCCGGTTTCCTCTTTCTTGATGATCAGTCCGGCCTTCTCGACGGTGGCGAGATCAAAGCCCTTGCTCGTGGCCCAATTCACCGTGTCGTCCCACGCGTCCGGCGCGGCACCGATGCGGAAGAGTTTGATGCCTTCCTCAGACACACCACGTTTGGTCAGGTAATCGCGCGCGAGTTGACCGGCGGCTTCGTTGGCGAGGCAACTTTGCCAGCGCGTGGTGAGTTGGTCGTGAATCTGGAGGAGTTGATCCTTGATGTGCCGGGCTTCCTGCGTGGCGGGATTGTTATCCATCTCCAGCGGAATCTTGGCGCGATCCGCGAGCCGCCGCACGGCATCCACGAAGCCGATGTTCTCGTATTCCTTGACGAAGCTGAACACGTCGCCGCCCTTGTGACAACCGAAGCAATGGAAGATTTGCTTGTGAGGATTGACGTTGAAGCTGGGAGATTTCTCTTTGTGAAAAGGACAGAGCGCGGTGAAATTTCCGCCCGCACGCTTCAACGGCAAATAGCCGCCAATGACATCCACGATGTCGTTGGCGGCTCGGATACGGTCAAGAGTGTTATCGGAAATCAAACCGGCCACGCGGCCATGTTAAACTGCCGCGCGTTCAGGGCAACGCGTAATCGCGCTGCTTGCCGGTCTTGGGAGCGGGTTTGCTTTCCGATGAACCCGACGCGGTCTGGCTTGAACCCGTGGCGGGCGTGGGTTTGATGAAGAGGAAGCTGATGTGTTCTTTGGCCTGTTTGCCGAGGAAAGATTCGCGGAAGACGCCGTCCTGGATCGAGAACAACGTCGGGAAGAAGTTGCTGCCGTAATTGTCGTTCTGAAACTTTTGCGACGCTTGAACTTCAGCGGTGGAATAAAAACGTGCGTTCAACAACGCCAGCAACGCGAGAACAATACACAGGAAGCGCAACATCCCGGCGGGTTTGCCCAGATGGAACTCCGCACTTCCGAACATGTCGCTGCCTTTGAGTTTCTCGGCAAACGCCTTGTTGATTAAAGCAAACACCAGTGCCACGACTGCCGCAATCGCGGCGTAGGCGATGATGTAAGAGAGAAGCCTGCTCAACTGCGCCGTGGTCGAGAGCCATGAGCCGAGCGGTTCGTAGGCGATGGCGGCCACAGTGATGATGCCGATCCACTTGAGGACGGCGAGGGATTCTTGCGACATGCCGCGTGTCTGACCGCGTTTGTAGCCGACGAGCAGCGCGAGGAATACGACGACGTCAAACCAGTTGAAAGGCATTTGTCCGGTAAAGTTCATAATCAATCAATATGAGTTTCCGCCGAAATGTGCGGTTCTCCTTGTTCAAACCTAGCCAGACCTATGCCAGCGATGTTTAATCAGGATTGGCCACCAGCCAGTAACGGATCGCTTGAGCCTGCGGATTACGCGGATCCAGCTTCAATACGCTGCCGTAATGCTTTCGGGCGCGAGTTACGTCCCGAAGTCGTTCCGCGTAGAGATTGCCCAAAGTCAGGTGTCCTCGTGCCTCATCTGGATGCAGTGCCAGCAGCTTTTCCAATTCATCCGCCGCATCCTGAAACCGACCCTCCGCTTTCAGCGTCAACGCAAGGTTGTATCGCGCATCCGCAGAATCGGGGCGGATGGCAATGGCTTTCTCCCACGCGGACGAAGCCACTTTGAAGCTGCGCGATTCAAACGCCGCCAACCCCAGGCAATACTGCGCCTCGAAATAATTCTCATCCAGTTGCGTCGCACGTTTGTAGAACTGCAACGCCTCGGCCAGTTTCCCAGCGCGCTGAAGTTGTTGGCCAGTCGCGAGCGTCTGCTCCGCTGATTTGCGGTTATTGGTTTTCAAAGTCGGTTGAGTCGGCGGATTGTTGGTCTCTGACGCGACGACGACTACGGCGGGAGCATTTGTTTTCGCATCGCGCTTGAAGGGATTCAGTTTGCTCAACAAACCTTTCTGCTCAGGCTTGGCTTCCTTCGTCGCAGAAGTTCCATGGGTCGCATTGATCTCATTAACCACCGCAGCCTTAATGACCGGATCAGGCGCGAGCTTCACGACTTCTGGCGAGGGCGGAGGAGCGGATTGTGTTTGGGTGGGGCGCACTGTCGGTGGAGGCGTGGTTGCGGTTGGCTTCGGCGCGTTGGTTTGCAGAGCGGGCTTCGGCGGCGTCGCGACAATGGGTCGCGCGATGTTCGTGTTTGGCTCAGCGGCGATTGGCTGCGCTGTGCGTGGTTGCGCCGGAGCAACAGTCGCAGGCTCAAGCGACTTGGCAATCGCGCTCACCGCTTCCCAATCCGACTCGTGCGGCTGCAATGCGAGATACTCGCGATACCGCTTCAATGCTTCCGCGCGGTCGTTCAACTGACGATGTTGCACCGTGGCAAGATTCAGCAGAGCCGGGCGATAATCAGGATATTGCTTCAAAGCTTTCGTGAACAATTCCGCCGCGTCGCGCGGACGACTGAGTTGTGCAGCAACCATCCCCAGCGCATTCAACGCCTCCACGTCCGTCGCATTGATTTTTAGCGCGTCGCGAAAGCTTTTCTCCGCGCCAGCGAGATCGCGCGTCCGCATCTGCGTCGTGCCGAGCTTGATGAAACCTTCGATGACATTCGGCCTTCGCAGCGTGAATGCCGTGAACTCCGTCTTCGCCGCATCCGGTTTGTTTTGATCCAGCCAGACGCAGCCGAGGTTGAACCGCACTTCGAGCAGCTCGCGGTCGAATCGCAACGCCTGCGAATAAGCATCCACCGCGTTCGTCAACAGACCTGCCCGATGATACGCCACGCCCAGATAGTTCCACGCCGCCGCGTTGGTTTGCATCAACGTCACAGCGGTTTTGAGTTCCACGATGGCGTCGTCCGTCTTGCCCGCGTCCAACAGTTTTTTGCCATTCATCAACGCCGCCGGGCCGGGTGGCGAACAAGCGGTGAAGACGACAGCGGCGGTCAGCAGAGAAAACAATGCTGTTGCGACCCGATTTTTTGTGGCGACCATAGCGGCTCGTGGTACCATCCGCGCCCTGAAGTGTCAAGAAACGCACCCATTGTAGATCAGTTGAAGTCACCTCCGCACAACGCAACGGCGCGCGGGCGGTCCCTCGCACGCAGCGTTTCGCCAGCCAGCCAGTCATGGAATTATCCGAAGGCGTCGCTCATCGTCCACCCGCTGCGGACGGAGACTGTCCGCACTCCGGCGGAACAAGGCGTCCGTCCTCGGCCACGGCGATGCTCGTCAACCTTGCGCTCGCTGTTTTTTCTTTTCGCGCTACTGCCGCAACTCCTCATCGCGCAACCCTCGGACTTCTCCCCGTCCACGAACACCGCGCACGTCGTCATCGTGGAAGACGCAAACGCCACGGACGCTTTTCGTCCGCGCGAAGATCACGTTCAAACCATGGTGCGGCGCGGTATCACGCGGTTGACTGGCAAAAAAAATTCGCGCGAGGCTTGGCTCAGTCTCGTCAGCACGCAGGATGTCATCGGATTAAAAGTTTCATCCAAGCCCGGCGCGAACAGCGGCACTCGTCCCGCCGTCGTCGCGGCTGTGGCGCGCGGATTGATCGCCGCCGGAGTTCCCTCGCAGCAGATCATTATTTGGGATCGGCACGAAGCCACGTTGCGCGATGCAGGCTTCATGCAACTCGCTGAAGAACTCCGCGTGCGTTGCGCTGCGGCGACTGCGGCGGGTTGGGATGAAACCAACGCCTACGACACGCCGCTCATTGGCAATCCTGTTTATGGCGATCTGGAGTTTGAAAAAAAAGGCGAAGGCGTGGGCCGCAAATCTCACGTCAGCAAACTTGTCACGAGCGAGATCACCAAGATCATCAACATCACGCCGATGTTGAATCACGCCACCGCTGGAGTGTGCGGTCATCTTTACGGACTCGCGATGGATAGCGTGGACAACATCCTGCGTTTTGACGGCGACCCCGGACGACTCGCCCAAGCTGTGCCGGAAATTTGCGCGTTGCCCGTGCTGGGAGATCGCGTGGCGTTGAACATCACCGACGCGCTCATCTGCCAATATGAAGGTGGCCAGAAGGGGTTGCTGCATTACTCGACGATGTTGAATCAACTCCGTTTCAGTCGCGACCCCGTCGCGCTCGACGTGCTTTCCATCAAGGAACTCGATGCTCAACGGCGTAAAGGCAAGTCGCCCAACTTCCGACCGAACGTGGAGTTATATCGCAACGCTGCTTTGCTGGAACTCGGCATTGCGGATCCAGCGCGCATTAGAGTTGAGACGTTGCGATAACAGACGCGCAAGCAATTGGGCGCAGTCCTAGATGAGGTTACGATCTGCGTGCGCATTGGGGTGTGACTGAAAGTGCCGCTCAAGAAAATGGGTTGGGAAGATTTTGGTGGTTCCCATGAAATAGGCCTGGCTCCTTGGAGGGGTTTTGTATATTT